>NZ_BQIJ01000016.1:0-125013 GCF_021602465.1 Pseudomonas urethralis | reverse complement strand
AACCGCCATCGATCATTCGATCGAAGCGCTTCCAACCTCGCCGTAACTACCTAACTCGTTGAATTTCAAAGAGTTTGTCGTTCCGATGCCGCTGGAAGTGGGGCGCATTATAAGGGGATTCGAAACCTCGTCAACCTTTAATTTCAGGAAACTTCAAGATCGCTGAAAAGCAATGCGGGGAGGCCTGACGGCCTCCCCGCATTTCTACTGCTCTATATATAGATATAGCCTCAAAGCACGCCAGCACTGCGCAACCGCCCCACGGCAGCGGCATCCAACCCCAGCACATCGCCCAGCACAGCCTCGGTATGCTCACCCAACAACGGCGGCGCATGGCGATACTCCACAGGCGTCTCGGACAGCCGAATCGGGCTGGCTACTTGCGGTACGCTTCCCGCCAATACATGTGGCATGGATACCTTCAGCCCTCGCGCCAGTACCTGCGGATCCTGGAACATCTGCGCGAGATCGTTGATTGGCCCGCACGGCACCCCGGCAGCCTCCAACTGGCTTACCCATTCGGCAGTGGTCTTGAACACCGTCGCCTGGCGAATCAGCGGAATCAGTTCGGCCCGGTTCGCCACCCGCTGCTTATTGGTCGTGAAGCGCGGATCATCCGCCCACTGCGGCTGCCCAGCCACTTCGGCAAACTTGCGAAACTGGCCATCGTTTCCCACCGTGAGGATGAAATCGCCATCCGCTGTCGGGAAGTCCTGGTAAGGAACGATGTTGGGGTGCGCATTACCCAACCGCCGCGGCGAATTACCCGTGGTCAGGTAGTTCATCGCCTGGTTGGCCAGACACGCCACCTGTACATCCAGCAACGCCATATCGATATGCTGCCCAACGCCATGCTGATCGCGGTAGGCGAGGGCGGCCAGAATCGCCACGGTCGAGTAGAGCCCGGTAAGAATGTCGGTCAGCGCAACACCTACCTTCACTGGCCCAGCACCCTCTTCTCCATCCGGGCGCCCCGTAAGGCTCATCAGCCCTCCCAAGCCCTGGATCATGAAGTCATATCCGGCACGCTTGGCGTATGGCCCCGTCTGGCCGAAGCCAGTGATCGAGCAATAGATGAGCTTGGGGTTCATCGCCTTCAGGCCAAGGTAGTCCAGCCCATAAGCGGCCAGCCCACCGACCTTGAAGTTCTCGATGACGATATCTGACTTGGCCGCCAGCTCGCGCACCAGGCGTTGGCCTTCCGGCTGGGTGAAGTCGATGGTCACCGAGCGCTTGTTGCGGTTTGCCGCCAGGTAATAGGCCGCCTCGCTGGTGTTCTCGCCTTCAGCATCCTTAAGGAAGGGCGGCCCCCAGGAGCGAGTGTCATCGCCACTGCCAGGGCGTTCGACCTTGATCACGTCTGCACCAAGGTCCGCCAGAATCTGGCCAGACCAAGGCCCCGCCAGCACACGGGAAAGGTCCAGCACCCGCAGATGAGATAGCGCGCCCATGGACTGGCTCCTTATCAGTAGAAAGCCTGGATGCCGGTCTGTGCACGCCCGAGGATAAGCGCATGCACGTCATGGGTACCCTCATAGGTGTTGACCACCTCAAGATTGACCAGATGGCGCGCCACGCCGAACTCGTCGGAGATGCCGTTGCCACCCAGCATGTCGCGGGCCATGCGGGCAATGTCCAGGGCCTTGCCGCAGGAGTTGCGCTTCATGATCGAGGTGATTTCCACCGCCGCAGTACCTTCGTCCTTCATCCGCCCCAGGCGCAGGCAGCCCTGCAGGGCCAGGGTGATCTCGGTCTGCATGTCGGCCAGCTTCTTCTGGATCAGCTGGTTGGCCGCCAGCGGGCGTCCAAACTGCTGACGATCAAGGGTGTACTGGCGAGCGGTGTGCCAGCAGGCTTCGGCCGCACCCAGCGCACCCCAGGAAATGCCATAACGCGCCGAGTTCAGGCAGGTGAACGGCCCCTTGAGGCCGCGCACATCTGGGAAGATGTTCTCCTCGGGCACGAACACGTTGTCCATGACGATCTCACCGGTGATCGAAGCACGCAGGCCAACCTTGCCGTGGATCGCCGGAGCACTGAGACCTTCCCAGCCTTTTTCCAGGACAAAGCCACGGATATCGCCGGCATCATCCTTAGCCCAGACCACGAACACATCGGCGATCGGGCTGTTGGTGATCCACATCTTGCTGCCGCTCAGGCGATAGCCGCCATCGACCTTCCTGGCACGGGTAATCATCGAGCCTGGGTCGGAGCCATGGTTGGGCTCGGTCAGGCCAAAGCAGCCAATCCATTCGCCTGTCGCCAGCTTGGGCAGGTATTTCTGCTTCTGCGCTTCGGTGCCGAACGCATGGATCGGCACCATCACCAGCGAAGACTGCACGCTCATCATGGAACGGTAACCGGAGTCGATGCGTTCCACTTCGCGGGCAATCAGGCCATAACACACATAGTTCAGGCCGCTACCACCGTATTGCTCGGGGATGGTCGCACCGAGCAAGCCGACTTCACCCATCTCGCGAAAGATCGCCGGGTCGGTCTGCTCATGACGGAACGCCTCCAGCACACGCGGAGCCAGCTTGTCCTGGGCGAACTGATAAGCGCTGTCACGCACCATGCGCTCTTCTTCAGTGAGCTGCTGATCCAGCAGCAGCGGGTCGATCCAGTTGAAGCTTGCTTTACCGGCCATGAGCGAATCCTCGAAAAAGGGGGAGCGGTGTCTTGTGCCATTGATCCTAGGCCTGATCCGCAAGTAGGACAAACGAGGATTGCGCACGCATAAGTGATATTTTGTCACTCCGTGATACTGCATATCGCCATGTTCATGGCTCCATGAGTGAGGTTGACGTACATGCGCCGCAAGATCCCCAGCACCACCGCACTGGTCTGCTTCGAAGCGGCCGCACGCCACGAGAGCTTTACCAAGGCGGCCCAGGAACTGGCCCTGACCCAAGGCGCCGTCTGTCGCCAGATCGGTGGGCTGGAGGCGTTTCTCAATGTCGAACTGTTCAGGCGCTCACGTCGCGGCGTGAAGCTGACCGAGGCCGGGCTGTCCTACAGCCGGCAGGTCGCCGCACAGCTGGATGCGGTGGAGCGCGACACCTTGTCAGTCATGCGCCAGCAGGGCGCCAACGTGATCGAACTGGCCGTGGTGCCCACCTTCGGCACCCAATGGTTGCTGCCACGCCTCAAGGATTTCCAGCAACGCCACCCCGAGGTCACCGTCAACCTGACCAACCGTACCCGCCCGTTCCTGTTCGCCGACACCCCGTTCGATGCGGCCATCTACTTCGGCGATGGCGACTGGTCCGGCACTCAGTCTCATCGCCTGATGGGCGAGAACCCCGTCCCGGTGTGCAGCCCGTCATTGCTGGGCGGGCAAGGCACGCTGGACGCCCAGCGCATTGCCGGCCTGCCGCTGCTGCAGCAGACCACCCGGCCCTATGCCTGGCGCCAATGGTTCAATGGGCTGGGCCTGAATATCGCGGGCGACATGACAGGCCCGCGCTATGAACTGTTCTCCATGCTGGCCCAGGCGGCCATGCATGACATGGGCATCGCCCTGATCCCGCCGTTCCTGATCCAGCGCGAACTGGAAGAGGGCAGGCTGGTGGTCGCTAACAGGTATGCGCTGTCCAGCGACAAGGCCTACTATCTGATGATTCCCGAACGCAAGGTGGAGTCTGCCTCGCTCCGGGCCTTCCGTGACTGGCTGGTTGGACAGGCACACCTCTACACCGCCTCGCACAAAGGCGAGAGCGCGGACCTGCCTTTGTAGTCAATTATTTTAAACACCTACAGATGTACGTTTTTGTCGCATAACAGAAAACTGTTCAGGTGAATCGAAAAACCCCTTGCAAGCCTCTGAACACGAGGGTTTCAGGGGTTTTACGACGCTCACGAGCCCATCCGCGAAATCATCGCAAAAAATTTCCAATTTTCTCCTAATCTGCGAATAGCCCATGATTGACGGGCTGCAGCCAGTCGCTTGCGACATACGGTCACAGGGTGACTTGTAGTTTTGACTTCGTTTCGCTCCAGAACCGGTTGAAGGCCCCTGGGTTCGTCTGCAAAATGCTTCGCCCGCCTTGGATTCGGCGGGCTCGGCGCTCAACAGCCGCCCCAGCGCACCATCCGTAGTGTGCTGGCTCTTACAAAGACAAAAAGGTCACCGCAGGAGAAAAAGTCGTGCACATTGGTGTTCCTCTCGAGACGCAGACCGGTGAGACAAGGGTCGCTGCGACCCCGGAAACCCTCAAGAAACTGATTGGCCAGGGCCATCAGGTCACCGTCCAACGGGGGGCAGGGCTCAACGCCAGCATTCCGGACAGTGCCTATGAGGCCGCGGGGGCTTCCCTGGGAAGCGCAGCCGATGCCTACGGCGCCCAATTGATACTCAAGGTGGTCGCCCCCAACGACCAGGAACTGGCCTTGATCAACAGTGGCAGCCTCCTGGTAGGCATGCTCAACCCCTTCAACAGCGAGCTGATCGGCAAGATGGCTGAACGCGGGATCACCGCTTTCGCCCTGGAAGCCGCGCCCCGTACATCACGGGCCCAGAGCCTTGATGTGCTGTCTTCGCAAGCCAACATCGCCGGCTACAAGGCCGTGTTGCTGGCAGCCCACCACTATCCTCGCTTCATGCCCATGCTGATGACTGCCGCCGGCACCGTCAAAGCCGCGCGCGTACTGATTCTGGGGGCAGGTGTTGCTGGCCTGCAGGCCATCGCCACGGCCAAGCGCCTGGGCGCGGTGATCGAGGCGTCCGACGTACGCCCCGCAGTGAAGGAGCAGATCGAGTCGCTCGGCGCCAAGTTCATCGACGTGCCTTACGAGACCGACGAAGAGCGTGAATGCGCCGAAGGCGTCGGCGGTTATGCCCGACCGATGCCAGCCAGCTGGATGCAACGTCAGGCCCAGGCAGTACACGAACGTGCCAAGCAGGCGGATATCGTCATCACCACCGCTTTGATCCCCGGCCGCAAGGCACCGACCCTGCTCAGCGCCGAAACCGTGGCACAGATGAAACCCGGCTCGGTGGTCATCGACCTGGCTGCCGCCCAAGGCGGCAACTGCCCGCTGACCGTCGCGGACCAGGTGGTGCAGGCAAACGGTGTGACCATCGTCGGCCCGACCAACCTGCCAGCCCAGGTGGGCGCAGATGCCTCGGCGCTGTATGCCCGCAACCTGCTGGACTTCATGAAGCTGCTGTTCGACAAAGACGGCGCGCTGGTCATCAACCTCGAAGACGACATCGTCGCGGCCTGCCTGATGTGCCGCGACGGCCAGGTCGTCCGCAAGAACGGCTAAGGAGCACGACAATGGAAGACATGCTGATTTCCCATGGCATCTACAACCTGATCATCTTCGTGCTGGCCATCTATGTGGGCTACCACGTGGTGTGGAATGTCACCCCGGCGCTGCACACACCGCTGATGGCGGTTACCAACGCCATTTCGGCGATCGTCATCGTCGGCGCCATGCTGGCGGCGGCGCTGACCGTGACCCCGGCCGGCAAGCTGATGGGCACCCTGGCGGTGGCCCTGGCTGCGGTCAACGTGTTCGGTGGCTTCCTGGTCACCCGTCGCATGCTTGAGATGTTCAAGAAGAAAACCAAGAACGAGGCGCAGAAGTAAGCATGAGCATGAATCTGGTAACGCTCCTCTACCTCGTCGCCTCGGTGTGCTTCATCCAGGCCCTCAAAGGCCTGTCGCACCCGACCACTTCGCGGCGTGGCAACCTGTTCGGCATGATCGGCATGGGGATCGCGATCCTCACCACGGTTGGCCTCATCTATAAGCTGGGTGCCGAGCTCGCCACTGCCGGCCTCGGCTACGTCATCGTCGGCCTGTTGGTCGGAGGTACCGCCGGCTCGATCATGGCCAAGCGCGTCGAGATGACCAAGATGCCGGAACTGGTCGCTTTCATGCACAGCATGATCGGCCTGGCCGCAGTGTTCATCGCCATCGCCGCCGTGCTCGAACCGCAGTCGATGGGCATCGTCGCCGCCATCAGCGACCCGATCCCCACCGGCAACCGCCTGGAACTGTTCCTGGGTGCAGCCATCGGCGCCATCACCTTCTCCGGTTCGGTGATCGCCTTCGGCAAGCTGTCGGGCAAGTACAAGTTCCGCCTGTTCCAAGGCGCACCGGTACAGTTCCCTGGCCAGCACAAGTTGAATCTGATCCTTGGCCTGACCACCATCGCCCTGGGCCTGCTGTTCACCTTCACCGGCCACTACAGTGCCTTCACCCTGATGCTGGTCCTGGCTTTCATCATGGGCGTGCTGATCATTATTCCGATCGGGGGCGCCGACATGCCGGTGGTGGTGTCGATGCTCAACAGCTATTCGGGCTGGGCAGCGGCCGGTATCGGCTTTTCGCTGAACAACTCGATGCTGATCATCGCAGGCTCCCTGGTCGGTTCGTCCGGTGCCATCCTTTCGTACATCATGTGCAAGGCGATGAACCGCTCGTTCTTCAACGTCATCCTCGGCGGCTTTGGCGGCGATACCGATGCCGGCGCGGCACAAGGCTCGAAAGAGCAGCGCCCGGTGAAGTCTGGCTCTGCCGACGACGCCACCTTCCTGCTGAGCAACGCTGACAGCGTGATCATCGTGCCGGGTTATGGCCTGGCGGTGGCCCGTGCCCAGCACGCATTGAAGGAACTGACCGAGAAGCTGAGCCACAACGGGGTGACCGTGAAGTACGCGATCCACCCGGTGGCAGGGCGCATGCCTGGGCACATGAACGTACTGCTGGCCGAAGCCGAAGTGCCCTACGATCAGGTATTCGAGATGGAAGATATCAACGCCGAGTTCGGCCAGGCCGACGTGGTGCTGGTGCTGGGCGCCAATGACGTGGTCAACCCCGCAGCGAAGAACGATCCAAAGTCGCCAATCGCCGGCATGCCGATCCTCGAAGCCTTCAAGGCCAAGACCATCATCGTCAACAAACGCTCGATGGCCAGCGGCTATGCAGGCCTGGACAACGAACTGTTCTATCTGGACAAGACCATGATGGTGTTCGGTGACGCGAAGAAAGTCATCGAAGACATGGTGAAGGCGGTGGAGTGACAACGGCCGCTGCAAACCAGTTGATATAAAGAAAGCCCCGGTCAGAATCTGCCGGGGCTTTCCTTTATTGATCCGGATCAACGGCTCTACGACGAGGCCTCTCATACGACCATGGTCGTGGGACGCCAGAGGGCGAAATCTCTAGACTGCGCCTCAGTAGTTTCAGTAGCCCGAGATAACAATCCATGTACCGTGATCGTATCCGCTTGTCCTCCCTGCACAGCAAGGTAATGAGTGCGGCTGATGCCGCTGGCCTGATCGAGGACGGCATGACCGTCGGCATGAGCGGTTTCACACGCGCCGGCGAAGCCAAGGCTGTGCCGCATGCCTTGGCCGAACGCGCCAAGCAGTCGCCACTGAAAATCAGCCTGATGACCGGCGCCAGCCTGGGCAACGACCTCGACAAGCAGCTGACCGAAGCCGGCGTGCTGGCGCGTCGCATGCCATTCCAGGTCGACAGTACCCTGCGCAAGGCCATCAACGACGGCAAGGTGATGTTCATCGACCAGCACCTGTCGGAAACCGTCGAGCAGCTGCGCAACCAGCAACTCAAGCTGCCGGACATCGCGGTCATCGAAGCCGTGGCCATCACCGAGCAAGGCCACATCGTGCCGACCACCTCGGTGGGCAACTCGGCCAGCTTCGCGATTTTCGCCAAGCAAGTGATCGTCGAGATCAACCTGTCGCACAACGCCAACCTCGAAGGCTTGCACGACATCTATATCCCGACCTATCGCCCGACCCGTACGCCCATCCCGCTGGTCAAGGTCGATGACCGCATTGGCAGCGCCGCGATCCCGATCGACCCGGCAAAGATCGTCGGCATCGTCATCAGCGACCAGCCAGACTCGCCATCCACCGTGCTGCCTCCGGACGACGAAACCCAGGGCATCGCCGACCACTTGATCAACTTCCTGAAGCAGGAAGTGGACGCTGGCCGCATGACCAACAAGCTCGGCCCGCTGCAGGCAGGTATCGGCAGCATTGCCAACGCGGTGATGTGTGGCCTGATCGAGTCGCCATTCGAAGACCTGACCATGTACTCCGAAGTACTGCAGGACTCTACCTTTGACCTGATCGACGCAGGCAAGCTGAGCTTTGCCTCGGGCAGCTCGATCACCCTGTCGACCCGTCGCAATGCCGACGTGTTCGGCAACCTGGAGCGTTACAAGGACAAACTGGTCCTGCGCCCACAGGAAATCTCCAACCACCCCGAAGTGGTTCGCCGCCTGGGCATCATCGGCATCAACACGGCGCTGGAGTTCGATATCTACGGTAACGTCAATTCCACCCATGTCTGTGGCACCAGGATGATGAACGGCATCGGCGGCTCGGGTGACTTTGCCCGCAACGCCCACCTCGCGGTATTCGTCACCAAGTCGATCGCCAAAGGCGGTGCCATTTCCAGCGTGGTGCCGATGGTCAGCCACGTCGACCATACCGAACACGACGTCGACATCCTGGTCACCGAACAAGGTTTGGCTGACCTGCGCGGCCTCGCTCCACGTGAGCGGGCGCGAGCGATCATCGACAACTGCGTGCACCCGGACTACCGCGCAGCGCTGAACGACTATTTCGAACGCGCTTGCCAGCGTGGCGGCCATACCCCACACATCCTGCGAGAAGCGCTGAGCTGGCACGAGAACCTGGAAGAAACCGGGCGCATGCTCGCCAGCTGATACAGTCGCCGTCACTGTTCAGGCCCTGTCGTCGCTACGCCGGCGTCAGGGCCAGTACCGTCAAACCCAGCACCCGAACACTTCGTTCATCTCATTCATTCCAAACTGTACAACTGTACCGTTAATTCGGGGCCATCTCGCCCTCAACAGCGTGTATGCAGAGCGAGAACGCACCAGCTCGGTGCGCACCGGTACAGTTGCGCCTGTTTCAAGTGCAACAGTTGGCTTAAACAGTTAACTGGCCCATCGCATTACTGGTGAACTGTATCTACTGTTATGGACAGCAGAGGAGGATCATTGGCATCAGTTAAATCACTACCTAATCCCGCCATAAGCGGAAGGATGAAACATCATGGAACGTACCCTCAGTTCCGGTCTGGTTTTTGAAAGCAACGCCCAGCAGTCCCAGGCTTCCCTGCCACTGCGCGCTATCTCCACCCTGCTGCTGTGGCAGCGTCGCATGGCCAGCCGCCGTCAACTGGCTCGCCTGGATGCCCGCCTGCTGGCCGACGCCGGTATCAGCGAATCGCAGCGTTACGAAGAGCTGAGCAAGCCGTTCTGGCGCTAAGCTCCGGTCCGCCGGCTGCGGCCGGCACCGCGGATTCCCCGACCCGTTGCAGGCGACTGCAGCGGGTTTTTTTATTATCTGCAAGGCGCTGCCCAGAGCCATTTCGTGAGCAACCAGTACAGTTGTAACGCTTCAATAATGGACCGAAACAGTTATCCGCTTTCGCTCGCATTAACATCCAGAAACAGCACCGCGTGATACGCTTCGCTCAGCAGTCTGTTAGAACTCATTGTCGAACACGTAACGCGACCAGCAGTGCAAGCGTCCGATGAAGCAGAACCCTGTCCAGGAGTCCACGAACATGTCCCGTAAATACCTGATTGGTGCCGCCATGCTGCTCGGCCTGGCCAGCACCGCCCAAGCCAGCAGTTTCGTAGTCACCACCGATGCCGTGGTACGTGCTGTTGCCGCCTCGACTGACGCCACCTCCGACCTGACCTCATCGTTCCGCGATGACAAGATCGTGCAGGCCGCCCGTGATGACGCCGCCAGCTTCGTCGGTACTCAGGGCGCCATTCGTGGTGCGCGGCTGGAAAGTGCCTTGCTGCACATCCGTTCGAGCATGCCGCAGCTGCAAGCCAGTGATGGCCAGCTGGCTCAGGCCATCCTCGCGATCTGATCAGGGCGCTGCAAAGCAGGTGCGTTGGCTAGCGGCCGCGCACCTGAGGTAGCCTTCGTCTTTCACTTCCCCTGCCGTCAAGAAAGCTCATGCGTTATCTGTTGCCGTTGCTGTTCAGTGCCACTGCCATGGCCAGTGCCCACGCCATGGACACCACCACACAAGGCCTGGTCATCACGGGCTACGTTACCAGCCAGGTCACCGCTGCCCCCTTCGACCGCAAACTGGTCAGGCAGGCTCGCGACGATGCCGCGGCATTCGTTGCCAGCGATGGCATGATCCGGGGTGCACGCCTGGAAGCGGCACTCGACTCGCTGCGCCACAGCTGCGCCCGGCACTCCGTCGGCGACCTTGAACTGGCAGAAGCAATTCTCGTCCAATAACCACACCTGACTCCCTGTATTTTTCGGAGATGCTCCATGCGTAAACCGCTGATTGCCGCTACCCTCGGCATGTTGCTGCTGGCCGACCTGGCCCATGCACAGACCCTGGTGGCCACCAGCAACATCATCGTGCGCGCCTTTGGCCGCTCGATCGATTTCACCTCTGACACCACCACTTCGATCCGCGACGCCAAGGTCGTGCGCGAAGCCCACGACGACGCCGCCAGCTTTGTCGCCAGTAATGGCGATATCCGCGGTGCCCAGCTTGAGGCTGCACTCAGCACCCTGCGCGAGCGCGTGCCTGAAGCGCGCGACGCCAGCGACCAAGTACTGGCCGAAGCCATCCTCGCGCTGTGAGCCGCGTGCGTGCCTGGCTGCTCGGCTGCGCCCTGACGCTGCTGGGCACGCCCGCCCTGGCTGACCTGCAGCTTGAGCTGCAGGCGACCAGCCTCGACCCGCAACAGACCCAAGCCAGCCAGGCCCTGCTCGACGAAGCCATGGCCAAGCTGCCGCCGCTGTTCAAGCAACGGCTGGACCGGCGAGTAACGGTCAGCTGGAGCGACAACATGCCAGCCGATGCCTACGGCCAGGCTTCGCTGGTATCGACTCTCGAACTCAATCGCCGCCTGCTCCCCAGCCTGACTGACGGCAGTGCCGCCAGCGAGCGTACCCACCGTCCCCACGGCACGGTCCGTGAAGAGTTGCTGGCCACCGTCCTGCATGAGCTGACCCATATTTACGACCGTGCCCGCCTGTGGCCTGGCAGCGAGCGCTCGCTGATCGCCCGCTGCGCGCGCCAGCAGAACACGCTGGGCAAGATCGGTCAGCTGGCAGAGTGCCGTAGTCAAGCCGAACGCCGTTTTACCCTCAGCGACGACCCGCGCTTTCTCGACCTGGCCGGCTGGCCGCAATACGTCGGCCGTCGTGGCGAACGTGAGCAGCACAACGCACAGTTCATGCGCAGCCCCGACAGTTATGAGCTGAGCAGTCCCAAGGAATACATCGCGGTCAACATGGAGTATTTCCTCCTCGACCCGAGCTATGGCTGCCGTCGCCCGGCACTCAACCAGTACCTGCGTGACCACTTCGGCTGGGCACCGCCGCAGAACACTTGCGCCAAGGGCCTGCCGTTCATCAACGCTGGCAGCGACTTCGCCCGGCAGCCGCTGGGCGAAATCGACCCAGAACGGGTTTACGAGGTCGACTTCCTGCTGGCTGAAGCCAACCAGAACCTGGTGAGCCGCTGGGGCCACAGCATGCTGCGCCTGGTGATCTGCAAACCCGGCCGCCCCCGCGGGCCGGATTGCCGCCTGGACCTCGACCAGAGCCTGGTGCTGTCTTACCGCGCTTTCGTCAACGATGTGCAACTGTCCAGCTGGGACGGGCTGGTAGGTGCCTATCCCTCACGGCTGTTCGTGTTGCCGCTGGGCCAGGTGATCGATGAATACACCAAGACCGAACTGCGCAGCCTGGCCTCGGTACCGCTGAAGCTCAGCCGCGACGAAATCGAAAACCTGGTGCGCCAGGCCGCCGAGATGCACTGGAGCTACGACGGCAACTATTGGTTCCTGTCCAACAACTGCGCAGTGGAATCCTTGAAGCTGCTGCGCAGCGGCACTGCCAACCCACGCCTGAATGATCTCGACAGCATCATGCCCAATGGGTTGCTGGCCGTGCTCAAGGGCAGGGGGCTGGCCGATACCAGGGTGCTCGACGACCCACGGGAAGCCCTGCGCCTGGGCTACCGCTTCGACTCCTACCGCGAGCGCTACCAGGCCATGTTCGATGTGCTGAGGAAGCAGTTGCCGATCAAGCAGACCGAAGTCGAGGACTGGCTGGCCCTGGAGGCAGAGCAGAGGCGCCCGTGGTTCGACAAGGCCGACCTGCGCACCAGCGCGGCCTTGCTGTTGCTCGAACAGGCCAGCCTGCGCCGGCAGTTGCTGCTGGCTCAGGACGAAGTGAAACAGCGTTACCTGAACGCTGCAGCGCTGAAGGACGGCAGCATCAACAAAGCCGACGAGACCCTGAAGCAGATGCTCGCCAACAGCGGCTTCCTCAGCCGCCCGGCCGAGCTGCTGGATGCCAAAGGCTATGGCTTGCCGCAGCCGGACGAGCGCGCGCACCTGGAGCAGGTCAGTGCCGAGCGACAGGCCAAGCTGCTGCGCCTGAGTACCGACCTGGACAAAGAGGTGAGGGCGCTGCTGGAGCCGTCGCGGGCCAGCGAGATCGCGGCGGTCGAGGCCAATGTGAAGCACATTGGCGAGCATCTGCGGGCGTTGCACAAGGCAGCTGGCGGTCTGCAGCTGCCCTGAATCCTGAACCGGCCTCATCGCGGCTTAAGCGCTCCTACAGACTGAGGTGCGCCCCTGTAGCGGCTTTAGCCGCGATGAGGCCGGTACAGGCAGCACAAGGCCTACAGACTTTCCTCCGCCTCCCCGGGCAACGCCTCATCCAGATGCAGCCAGGGCAACCGGCTGCCAATCCAGATATGCCGCCTGGCAGGCGCCCGCTCCGGGTGGTCCAGCGTCGCCACCGTCACATCGATGGTCGTCGGGCTATGCTCGGTCACCAGCGCCACATGCGCCCCGCATTCGCCACAGAAATACCGCTTGCAACTGGCTGGTGCCACATAACACTGGGGGCGCCCCGCCAGCCAGCGGAATCCCGTGCGGGGCAGGGTGAGCCAAGTCACCACGAGCCCGCCGCTGACCCGCCGGCAGATCGAACAATGGCAATGGGCGACATCCTTCAGGTCCCCCTGCAGCCGGTAGCGCAAGGCACCACAATGGCAGCCACCTTCGTTTACATCCAGCATCACTTACCTCCCGTCGCCGTTTTTCCGGCGAAAGCTGGCTGAAAGCTTACCCCCCTAGGATAGCCGCCACTACCGGCACAAGACCGGTCAGCCAGGGCACCCGGAAATCTCCGCGCCCGGCCCATCAACAACAACAATGGTGATTCTGATGTGTTCCTGCACCCGCCTGTTCGCACGCCTTCATTCAATGCCCCTGCGCATGCTCCCCGCTCAGCGCCAAACGCGCTGATTCGCCCGAATAGCCATTCCTTTCGCCGCGCCACGCCTGGAGTATTGCCATGCTGACCTTCCTCGGCTTTGCCATGGTCATCACCTTCATGTACCTGATCATGACCAAGCGCCTGTCGGCCTTGATCGCGCTGATTCTGGTACCCATCCTGTTCGCCCTGTTCGGCGGCTTTTCCGCCAAGATCGGCCCGATGATGCTCGAGGGCATCAGTAAACTTGCGCCCACCGGCGTGATGCTGATGTTCGCCATTCTCTACTTTGCCCTGATGATCGACTCCGGCCTGTTCGACCCGGCCGTGCGCAAGATCCTCAAGCTGGTCAAGGGTGACCCGCTGAAAGTCTCGGTCGGTACTGCAGTGCTGGCCCTGGTGGTGTCGCTCGATGGTGACGGCGCCACCACTTACATGATCTGCTGCGCCGCCATGCTGCCGCTGTACAGCCGCCTGGGCATGAGCCCGCGGATCATGGCCGGCCTGATCATCCTCGCCGGCGGGGTGATGAACATGACCCCGTGGGGCGGGCCGACCGCCCGCGCAGCAAGCGCCCTGCACGTAGACCCGTCGGACATCTTCGTGCCGATGATCCCGGCCATGGCCTTCGGCGTGCTGGCGATCCTTGCCATCGCCTACCTGTACGGCAAACGCGAGCGTGCCCGCCTGGGTGAACTGCACCTGCCGACCGATGACATCGATCACAGCGAAATCAGCGTGTCGCAGTTCCCTGAAGCGCGCCGCCCCAGACTGATCTACTTCAACGGTGCCCTGACCGCCGGCCTGATGGTCGCACTGATCGCAGGCGTGCTGCCGCTGCCGGTGCTGTTCATGATCGCCTTCAGCATTGCCATGATCGTCAACTACCCGTGCCTGCAGCAGCAGAAAGACCGGATCGCCGCCCACGCTGGCAGTGTGCTGGCCGTGACCGGGTTGATCTTCGCCGCCGGTATTTTCACCGGCATCCTGTCCGGTACCGGCATGGTCGAGGCAATGTCCAAGAGCCTGCTGGCAGTCATCCCTGAAGCTTTGGGCCCGTATTTGGCGGTGATCACCGCGATCGTGAGCATGCCGTTCACCTTCTTCATGTCCAATGACGCCTTCTACTACGGTGTGCTGCCAGTGCTGTCGGAAGCGGCCAGCCATTACGGCATCAGCCCGGTGGAAATGGCCCGTGCCTCGATCGTCGGGCAGCCGGTTCACCTGCTTAGCCCGCTGGTGCCTTCGACCTACCTGCTGGTGGCCCTGGCCGGCATCGAGTTCGGCGATCACCAGCGTTTCACGCTGAAGTGGGCAGTGCTGGTATGCCTATGCATAATGCTCGCCGCGCTGCTGATGGGCATTTTCCCGCTGTTCAGTAGTCTTTAATTAACACGCATCACCCATGCGATGCGCCCTGAAGGGGCGCATCGCCTTTATCGTTTGAAGGAATACACATGGAATGGCTGACCAGCCCGGAAATCTGGGTTGCCTTTTTTACCCTCACAGCGCTTGAGATTGTCCTCGGGATCGACAACATCATCATGATCTCGATCCTGGTCAGCCGCATGCCCAAGCACATGCAGCCGCGCACCCGGATCTTCGGCCTGGCCCTGGCCATGGTCACCCGGATCATGCTGCTACTGTCGATCACCTGGGTCATGCGCCTGACTGCCGACCTGTTCGAGGTGTTCGGCCAGGGCATCTCCGGTCGCGACCTGATCCTGTTCTGCGGCGGCCTGTTCCTGCTGTGGAAAAGCTCGCAAGAGATCTACCACGGGCTGGAAGGCGAGGAAGAGAGCGCCGACGAACCCAAGGGCGCTGGCGGCAAGTTCCTGTACACCATCATTCAGATCGCCATCATCGACATCGTGTTTTCGCTGGACTCGGTGATCACCGCCGTCGGCATGGTCTCGCACGTGCCGGTGATGATCGCCGCCATTGTTGTCGCCGTCCTGGTGATGATGGCCTGCGCCGGCGCCATCAGCGACTTCATCGACAAGCACCCGTCGCTGAAGATGCTTGCCCTTTCCTTCCTGATCGTCGTTGGCACCGTGCTGATCGCCGAATCTTTCGACGTGCACGTGCCGAAGGGTTACGTCTACTTCGCCATGGCCTTCTCGCTGGCCGTCGAGGCGATCAACATCCGCATGCGCACCGCCATGGCGCGCAAGCAGGGCAAGGAGCACGACCCGGTGAAACTGCGCAAGGACATTCCGGGTCAATAAGGTCAGGACACGCAGCGTAAAGGGCCCTCCGGGGCCCTTTTTCATGTACAGCCTTTCATGACAGAAATATTTCAAATGCTTGCAGAGCGTGCCAAGCTGGCGCGAGGTCCGCAAAACAACTAAAGCTTGAGTAAGCACTGGATCAAAACACCCACCCCCGGGCCAGGCTTACGGCTTCACACATTTTGGCTCCAGTGCCGGAGCCCGAGAACAAAAGGGGGGCTCGACCATGCTGACCCTGCTCAACCTGCTCTCTGCCGTAGCCTTGCTGGTGTGGGGCACGCATATCGTTCGTACCGGCATCCTCAGGGTGTTCGGCTCCAACCTGCGCCGCGTGCTCGGCCAGAACATGAACCGTCGGCCACTGGCGTTCATAGCCGGCATCGTGGTCACTGCCGTGGTGCAGAGCAGCAATGCCACCGCCATGCTGGTTACCTCCTTCGTCGGTCAGGGCCTGATGGCCATGACCCCAGCGCTGGCGATCATGCTCGGTGCCGACGTGGGTACCGCGCTGATGGCACGGGTACTGACCCTGGACTTGTCGTGGCTATCGCCGCTGCTGGTGTTCCTCGGGGTGATTTTCTTCCTCTCGCGCAAACAGACCCGTGCTGGCCAGTTGGGCCGCGTGGGGATCGGCCTGGGCCTGATCATCCTGGCCCTGCAGCTGATCGTGCAGGCGGCGACGCCGATCACCCATGCACAAGGGGTGAAGGTGCTGTTCGCATCGTTGACCGGCGACATCATGCTCGACGCCCTGGTAGGTGCGCTGTTCGCCATGGTGTCGTATTCCAGCCTGGCTGCCGTGCTGCTTACCGCGACCCTGGCTGGGGCCGAAGTCATCAGCCTCCCGGTGGCCATCGGCCTGGTCGTTGGCGCCAACATCGGCAGCGGCCTGCTGGCGTTCATCAGCACCAGCATGCAGAACGCCGCTGGGCGCCGCGTGGCCCTGGGCAGCCTGTTGTACAAGCTGATCGGCCTGGTGCTGATCATCCCCGTGCTGCATCCACTGGTGGAGTGGATGGACAGCCTGAGCTTCAGCCCACAGGAGCTGGTAATCGGTTTCCACCTGCTCTACAACACCCTGCGCTGCCTGATCATGCTGCCGACGGTCAAACCCATGGGCCGCCTGTGCAACACACTGCTACCCGAACGCGAGGCTGGCAACGGCCAGATACGCCCGCGCCATCTCGATGCTTCGGCGCTGGCCACGCCTAGCCTGGCCTTGGCCAATGCCGCCCGTGAAACCCTGCGTCTGGGTGACATCGTCGACAGCCTGCTGGAGGCCATGCTCGGCGCCTTGCGCGGTACCCATACCGCCATGCCCCAGCAGGTGCGGGCCTTGAGCGAAGATGCCGAAGCGCTGTACAGCGCGATCAAACTGTACCTGGCGCAGATGCCGCGGGAAGACCTCAGCGACCAGGACAACCGGCGCTGGGCCGAAATCATCGAGCTGGCGATCAACCTGAAGCTAGCCTGCGACCTGATCGAACGCATGCTGCGCAAGGTGCAACAGCAGAAAACCAGCCAGCGCCGGGAGTTCTCCCAGGTCGGCCTGGAGGAACTCACCGGGCTGCAGGAGCAATTGCTGGCCAACCTGCGCCTGGGGCTGTCGGTGTTTCTCAGTGCCGACCCGGAAAGCGCACGCCTGCTGCTGCGGGAAAAGCGCCGTTTTCGCGCCCAGGAACGGCGCCTGGCGCATGCCCATGTCAGCCGTTTGCAACGTAAGGTGGTGCAAAGTATCGAGACGAGTTCGCTACACTTGGAGCTCATCGCCGACATGAAGCGGTTGAACTCTTTGTTCTGCAGCAGTGCCTATGTGGTACTGGGTGGCTCGGACACTGGCGGGCTGCTGCTCGACAGCGTCCCGGAAGACGCCCACCTGTCCTGATCTCGCACACCTGGAGACCGTCGCTCGCCCATGCGTTGCCTGATGTTCGTTTGCCTGCTGATCTGCAGCCTGCCCTCATTTGCCCTCGATCGCTCGCGGGTCGAGGGTTACCTGTTGCCCAATGGCCTGCAGGTGATCCTGAAGTCCGGTTACGAGCGCGACCATGTGGCGATCCGCCTGGTGGTAGGGGTTGGCCTGGATGACTTCGACTGCGAGCAGAAAGAGCTGCCGCACCTGCTCGAACACCTGCTGTTCACCGGCATCGATGCAACCGGTGAAGGCGGCCTGGAAGAACGCCTGCAAAGCCTGGGGGGCGAGTGGAACGCCTACACCAGCAGCGCCGACACGACGTTTGTCATCGAGGCGCCGGCACGCAACCAGCGCAAGGTGCTCGACCTGTTGCTGGCGGTCATCCGCGACACCCGTATCGACGCCAAAGCCCTGGCCACGGCCAAGCGCATCATCGAACGCGAGGATGGCGGCCACTATGGCCACCTGCAGCGCTGGCTCGACCGTCAGGACATCGGCCACCCGGCCAGCGATCAATTGGCCACCGAGCTAGGCCTGAAATGCCCCGAGCGCTCCAACGTCGAGGACATGACCCTGGAGCAGGTAAAAAGCCTGCGTGACCGCTGGTACGCCGCCAATAACATGACCTTGATCGTCGTCGGCGGCCTGGATCGGCTGCTGCCGGCCTATCTGGAGCGCACCTTCGGCGAACTGCCTGCCACCGAGCCGGAAGAGCGGCGCAACCTTGAAAGCATCAGCGAACAGGCCGAGCAGCGCCGCGACCTGACCCATGGCCTGTTGGGCGATAGCGTCAAGTTGCATTGGCTGTTCATCGAGCCGGTTCTGGACAATGACCATCAACAGACCCTTGACCTGCTGTCGCGCTACCTCGACTGGGCCTTGTACGACCAGCTGCGCCTGCGCAACGGCCTGTCGTATGGGCCGTCGGTACAACGTGAGAGCTTTGGCGACAGCGGCATGCTGAGCCTGAATGCCGACCTTGAGCGCGAGGATATCGACCACGCCGTGAAGGTCATGCAGCAGCTGTTCGATCACCTGCGCAAGGAAGGCCTCGACACGGATACCTTTGCCCGCATCAAGGATGCCGCCGTGGCCAAGGAAAGCTGGAGCACTCAGGGCAACAGTGCGCTGGCCGATTATTACTGGGGGGCGCTGAACGATTACAACAACGGCCGCTTTGCCGACCCGGCACGCAAGCTGCGCCAGGTGACGCTGGAAGAGGCCAATGCGGCCCTGAAGGAATTGCTCAAGGATCAGGGCTACCTGCGGATCGAAAAGCCGTTCCTGGGGTATGACGAACTCTATGGCCTGGTTGCCTTGCTGGTGGGGCTGATTCTGGCGCTTGGGCTGTTACGCTGGCGGCGGCACAACCCGGAACGACCGAGTGGTGCTACACGGCAGCAGTGAATCGGCGGTATCCTTTTGCCAGTACCGGCCCTTTCGCGGGTAAACCCGCTCCCACAGGTATTTCACTGGGCCTGAACCTTGTGCAGTACCTGTGGGAGCGGGTTTACCCGCGAAAAGGCCGGCACAGCCACTTCCTATTCTCGTTGCAGACCCATGCCCCCACTACCCCACTTCGTCCAGCGCGTCATCGAACTGCTCAAACGCTACCCCGGCGTCATCGCGCTCGGTGGCTTCCTTTCCGGTATCGGCAGCTTCATCCTGGTCGATCGCCAGGCCAGCCTGGCCAGCTGGATCGCCATCCTCATGCTGGTCAGCTGGGTCTGGCTGATGCTGGAAAATACCCTGACCGGTCTGTTCGCTCGCACCTTCAACCGCGAGATCCCGCAGCCGTTGCTGCGCTACGCAACGCAGATGATTCACCAGGAAAGCCTGTTCTTCGTCCTGCCGTTCTTCTTCATCACCACCACCTGGAACAGCGGCCAGCTGGTCTTCACTGGCTTGCTTGGGGCCGCCGGGCTCATTTCGATCATCGACCCGCTCTACTACAAGTGGCTGGCACCCCGGCGCTGGCTGTTCCTTGCACTGCACACCCTGACCCTGTTCGCCGCGCTGCTCACCGCGCTGCCGATCATCCTGCACCTGACCACTGCACAGAGTTTCAAGCTGTCATTGATCGCCGCCATGGCACTGTCGTTCCCAAGCCTGATCAGCAGCTTCCCGGTCAATACCTGGCGCCGCGGCGTGGCACTGGTACTGGCGACCCTGGCGGTGGGCGGCAGTGGCTGGTTGCTGCGTTCGTGGGTGCCGCCGGCAACACTGTGGATGACGGACGTGGCGGTCAGCACCGAAGTACTCAATCGTCAGCCCGGCGAATCGCTGGAAGAGGTGGCCGCCAGCCGCATCCGCAGCAATGGCCTGTACGCCTATACCGCGATCAACGCGCCGCGCGGCCTGGACGAACGCATCTACCATGTGTGGCAGAAGGACGGCCAGGAAGTCGATCGCATTGCCCTGGATATCCACGGCGGGCGCAAGGAAGGCTACCGTGCCTGGACCCACAAGCAGAACTTCCCGCCCAACCCGGTGGGCAAGTGGCAGGTCCGGGTGCTGACCGAAGACGGCCAGATGATCGGCGTGCTGCGCTTCAAGGTGGTGGACGACGCGCCTGCGCCGTGACGCTGGGCGCACGACAGCACATTTTCAACAAACCGCTCCATGCCCGCTGCGCTATGATCAGCCTCTAGCCCAGCCGGATGCATGGAGCCTATGACCACCCCCAGCGCCACCCTGGACACCCGTTGCCAACCGGCCTGCCTGCGGATCGCCGGTGACTGGACCCTGGCCCACTACGCCAGCCTCAAGCGCGACAGCGAGCGCCTGCGCACGCAGTATGGTGCCGACACCATCGCCGACCTCAGCCAGCTGGGCCGCCTGGACACCGCCGGGGCCTCGCTGCTGGCCGAACTGCTTGGCTCCGAGCACCTCTCGCAGTGCACCCATGGCCTGCCCGAAGCCAGTCGTGCCCTGCTCAAGAATGTGTACTGCTCGGTGCAGGACTACTGTATCCCGGTCAAGCAGCCCGAGCGCAACGTGGTGCTGGTGCTGCTGGAGCGTATCGGTTGCGCGGTCGGCACGCTGTGGCAGGACACCCTGCAGCTGCTCGGCTTCCTCGGCCTGATCATCGAAACCCTGCTGCGCCGCCTGCTGCAGCCACACCGCTGGCGCGTCACCCCGGTGGTCGCGCACATCGAGCAGACCGGGCTGGACGCAGCCCCCATCGTGGCCTTGCTGACCTTTCTGGTCGGCGCCGTGGTGGCCTTTCTTGGCGCCACGGTGCTGGCCGACTTCGGTGCAACCGTGTTCACCGTCGACCTGGTGGCCTTCTCGTTCCTTCGCGAATTCGCCGTACTGCTGACCGCCATTCTCATGGCCGGGCGCACCGCCAGTGCCTTCACCGCACAGATCGGCTCGATGAAGGCCAATGAAGAGATCGATGCCATCCGCACCTTGGGCCTTAACCCCATCGAGCTGCTGGTGGTGCCGCGGGTACTGGCGCTGCTGATCTCGCTGCCCTTGCTGACCTTCGTCGCGATGATCTGCGGCATCGTCGGGGGAGCGGTGGTCTGTGCCCTGTCACTGGGGATATCGCCGGCCATGTTCCTGTCGCTGCTGCAATCCGACATCGGTGTGCAGCACTTCCTGGTCGGCCTGGCCAAGGCGCCGATCTTCGCCTTCCTGATCGCCGCCATCGGTTGCCTCGAAGGCTTCAAGGTCAGCGGCAGCGCCGAATCGGTCGGTGCCCACACCACTTCCAGCGTGGTGCAATCGATTTTCGTGGTCATCGTGCTGGATGCGGTGGCAGCGCTGTTCTGCATGGAGATGGGCTGGTGAGTGGCCGGGAAGCGGTGATCGAAGCACGGGGCATCTGCAATCGCTTCGGTAGCCAGGTGGTGCACAAGGACCTCGACCTCGACCTGTACCGCGGCGAAATCCTCGCGGTGGTCGGTGGGTCGGGGAGCGGCAAGTCGGTGCTGCTGCGCAGCATCATCGGCCTGCGCCGCCCTGACGACGGGCAGATCAAGGTATTCGGCGAAGACCTGGCCGGTTTGCGCGAGCAACAGCGTTCACTGGTCGAACGCCGCTTCGGTGTGCTGTTCCAGAAAGGTGCGCTGTTCTCGTCGTTGAGCGTGACCGAAAACGTCGCCCTGCCGCTGATCGAGCACGCTGGCCTGTCGCGCGCCGATGCCGAACACCTGGCCGGGGTCAAGCTGGCCTTGGCTGGCCTGCCCATCTCCGCTGCCGACAAATACCCTGCGTCGCTCTCTGGCGGCATGATCAAGCGCGCCGCCCTGGCGCGCGCGCTGGCGCTGGACCCGGACATCCTGTTCCTCGACGAGCCCACCGCCGGCCTCGACCCGATCGGTGCTGCCGCCTTCGATCAGTTGATCCTGACCCTGCGCGATGCCTTGGGCCTGAGCGTATTCCTCATCACCCATGATCTCGACACCCTCTACACCATTACCGATCGCATCGCCGTGTTGTCACAGAAGAAGGTGCTGGTCGCCGGCCCCCTGGCCGAAGTCGAGCAGACCAACGACCCCTGGATCCACGAGTACTTTCACGGCCCACGCGGGCGCGCAGCGGAACACGCCGCCGCCAGCGCCGGGCAGGAGCGCTGAACAATGGAAACCCGAGCTCATCACGTCCTCATTGGCCTGGTCACGGTGCTGGTGGTAGCGGGCGCCATGCTGTTCGGCCTGTGGCTGACCAAGTCCAGCGTCGACGACGCCTTCAAGGACTACGAAGTGATCTTCAACGAAGCCGTCTCTGGGCTGTCCCGTGGCAGCCCGGTGCAGTACAACGGCATCAAGGTCGGCGATGTCACCAGCCTGCGCCTGGACCCGAAAGACCCACGCCGGGTGCTGGCCCGCGTGCGCCTGAGCGGTGACACCCCGGTCAAGGAAGACACCCAGGCCAAGCTTACCCTGGCCGGGGTCACCGGCAACTCGTTCATCCAGCTCAGCGGCGGTACGCCGCACAGCCCGGAACTCAAGGGCAAGGACGGCAAGCTGCCGGTGATCGTCGCCTCACCGTCGCCGATCTCACGCCTGCTCAATGACAGCAGTGACCTGGTGACCAACATCAACATGCTGCTGCACAACGCCACGCAGATGTTCTCGGACAGCAACATCGAGCACCTGAGCAACACCCTGGCCAACCTCGACCAGACCACCGCTGCCTTCGCCAACCAGAACGGCGGTGTCAGCGAGGCAATCGCCCAGCTGGCCCAGGTCGGCAAGCAGGCCAATGCCACCCTGGCCGAAACCCAGGCGCTGATGCGCAATGCCAACGGCCTGCTCGGCACCCAGGGCAAGCAAGCCATCGGCAGCGCCGAGCAGGCCATGCAGTCGCTGGCCGACAGCGCCGCGACCCTCAACAGCCTGCTGCAAGACAATCGCCAGTCCATCGACGACGGCGCCCAGGGGCTCAACCAGCTGACCCCGGCCATCCGCGAGCTGCGCGAAACCCTCAATTCGCTCAAGGGTATTTCCCGGCGCCTGGAAGCTGACCCGAGCGGCTACCTGCTGGGCCGTGACAACAACAAGGAGTTCCAGCCATGACCCCATCGCTGCGCCTGCTGGCCCTGACGGCCGCCGTGAGCCTGGCCAGCGCCTGCTCGATCCTGCCGCAGAGCGAACCGGTGGATGTCTACCGCCTGCCGGTCAACCAGGCCAGCCACAGCAGCAACCCGGTGGCCTGGTCCCTGCGCCTCAACAAGCCACTAGCCAGCGAAGTGCTGGCCGGGCCACGCATCGCAGTGATCCCCCACGGCGATGTGATCAGCAGCTACAAGGGCGCCCGCTGGAGCGACCCGGTTCCGTTACTGGTGCGCAACCGCTTGCTCGATGGCTTCCAGCGCGACGGCCGGGTGCAGCGGCTGAGCGCTGACGACAGCAACCTTCAGGCCGATTACGAGCTGAGCGGCGAACTGCAGGCGTTCCAGAGCGAGTACCAGCCAGGGGGCAAGGTGGACGTGGTGATCCGCTACGACGCACGCCTGGTGCAAGGCCGCAGCCAGCGTATCCTCAGCAGCAAACGCTTCGAAGTACGCCAGCCGCTGGCGGATACCCAGGTGTCAGCCGTGGTCGCCGGCTTTGGCGCAGCCAGCGATCAGCTGGCCAGGCTGGTGGTGAACTGGACCGTAGCGCAAAGCAGCCAGGCTCAGCATCAGGTTCAGGCAAAGAACCAGTAGCAGACGCAGATGGCTGCGATCACACCGGCCAGCTCGGCCAGCAGGGCACAGCCCACGGCGTGGCGCACACGCTGGATGCCGACTGCGCCGAAATAGACCGCCACCACGTAGAACGTGGTTTCGGTGCTGCCTTGAATCGTCGCGGCCACCAAGGCCGGGAAGCTGTCGACGCCGTGGGTCTGCATGGTCTCGATCAGCATGGCCCGCGCCGCGCTACCGGAAAACGGCTTGACCAGCGCCGTGGGCAGGCCCTCGACGAAGCGGGTATCCAGGCCCGCCCAGTCGACTGCGTGGCGAATGCCATCCAGGGCCAGCTCGAGTGCGCCCGACGCCCGCAGCACGCCCACCGCGACCAGCATGGCCACGAGGTAAGGCAGCAGGCTCTTGGCCACGTCGAAACCTTCCTTGGCGCCCTCGACGAAGGTTTCGTATACCGGCACCCGCTTCAGCGCGCCGATCAGCAGAAACAGAATGATCACGCCGAACAAAGTCAGGTTGCCGAGGATCGACGACAGGCTGGCCAGCGCGGCCGCCGACAGGGTGCCCAGGAACGCCATGAAGCCGCCCAGCAGCAGCGCACCGGGGATCAGGTAGGCGAGCACCACCGGATCCCACAGGCGCAAGCGCTGCATCACCGCCACCGACAGCAGGCCGACCAGGGTCGAGGCACTGGTCGCCAGCAGGATCGGCAGGAACACCAGGGTAGGGTCGGTGGCGCCTTGCTGGGCGCGGTACATGAAGATGGTCACCGGCAGCAGGGTCAGCGACGAGGCGTTGAGTACCAGGAACAGAATCTGCGCGTTGCTCGCCGTCGTACTGCTGGGGTTGAGCTCCTGCAGTGCGCGCATGGCCTTCAGGCCGATCGGCGTGGCGGCGTTGTCCAGGCCCAGGCCGTTGGCAGCGAAGTTCATGGTGATCAGGCCCAGGGCCGGGTGGCCGGGCGGCACTTCCGGCATCAAGCGGGCGAACAGCGGCCCGAGCACCTTGGCCAGCCATTCGACGATACCGGCCTTTTCGGCGATCTTGAGGAAGCCCAGCCACAGGGTCAGGGTGCCGAACAGCAGGACCATAACCTCGACCGACAGTTTGGCCATGGCGAAGATGCTCTCGACCATCGCGGCGAAGATGCCGGTATTGCCAGCGACCAGCCATTGGGCCAGGGCGGAGACAGCCGCCACCAGGAAAAAGCCGAGCCAAAGGCCGTTGAGCATCCGTGTGTTCCCCCTGAAAATTGCCCGCATGATAGCGTATCGTCGCCCCTCACTGGCGACCGAGATACCAGTACAAGCGGCTTTAGCCGCGAACACCGGCGAAGCCGGTGCCATGCACCGCGTTGCCCGCTTCGCAGCCTAAGCCACTTCCCCCAGGGACCGCACCAGACTTACAGGCAGCAAAAAGCCCCGACACGTCGGGGCTTTCTGGTTCAGCAGGTCAGGCTCAGCGCTTGGCGGGTTCGCCAATCACAGCGGCCTGCTGTTTGTCCGCCATCAGCGAAGCGTAGTACTGCTCGCCCTTGGCGGCGTCGTACATGCCTTCCCAGCGCGCAATGACCAGCGCTGCCAAGGCGTTGCCGATCACGTTCAGGGCGGTACGTGCCATGTCCATGATGCGGTCGACGCCGGCGATGAAGGCCAGGCCTTCCAACGGGATACCAACGCTGCCGAGCGTTGCCAGCAGTACCACGAAGGAAACGCCCGGCACGCCGGCGATGCCTTTGGAGGTGACCATCAGCGTCAGCACCAGCAGCAGCTGCTGGCTCCAGGACAGGTCGATGCCGTACAACTGGGCAATGAAGATGGCCGCGATGCTCTGGTAGAGGGTCGAACCGTCGAGGTTGAACGAGTAGCCGGTCGGTACCACGAACGAGCAGATCGACTTCGGCGCGCCGTACTTCTCCATCTTTTCGATCACGCGCGGCAGCACGGTCTCGGAGCTGGAGGTGGAATAGGCGAGGATCAGTTCATCTTTCATGATGCGCATGATCTTGATCACCGAGAAGCCGAACAGGCGCGCTACCAGGCCCAGCACCATGAAGGCGAAGAAGGCGATGGCGAAGTACACCAGCAGTACCAGCTTGGCCAACGGCAGCAGCGAGCTGAACCCAAAGTTGGCGACAGTCACGGCGATCAGGGCGAACACACCGATCGGGGCGTAGTTCATGATCATGTGAGTGACCTTGAACATGGTCTCCGACACAGCCTGGAAGGTGCGCACCAGCGGCTCACGCAGGTCGGCCTGCAGGCTCGACAGGCCGAGGCCGAACATCACCGAGAAGAAGATGATAGGCAGCATTTCGCCACGCATCAGCGCTGCGAAGATGTTCGACGGAATCAGATTGAGCAGGGTCTCGATGAACGCGTGCTCATGCTGCACTTCGGCTGCAGTGGCCTGGTACTTGGAGATGTCGACGGTACCCAGGGTGCTCATGTCGATGCCGGCGCCCGGGTGGAACAGGTTGGCCAATACCAGGCCGACAACGATGGCGATGGTGGTCACCACCTCGAAGTAGAGGATGGTCTTCAGGCCGATGCTGCCCAGTTTCTTCGCATCGCCAACCCCGGCGATACCCACGATCAGCGACGAAATCACGATCGGGACGACGATCATCTTGATCAGGCGAATGAAGATGTCACCGGCGGGCTGGAGGACGTTGCTGATCCACCAGGCCTTTTCTGCGCTGAAGTGGTTCAGCAGCGCGCCGACTGCAACACCCAGGAGCAGACCGATGACGATCTGCCAGGCGAGGCTCAGTTTTGCCTTCTTCATGTCTTTACCCTTTGTTCTAGTGGTCACGGGTACCGACCGGAAAAGCGCGTAACAGAGCCGTTGGCAACGTCACGGGCAGCTTTGGGCTTCCGTCCGGGGACCTCGTGCAAGGACACCGCGAGCGAGCGACAGGGCGCTCGGGCCAGCGAAAAGGCGGCAACTATTGCGATGGGACAGGCTGAAATCTAATGCCGGAAACGCATACCCCATACCGATACGGCATAGACCAGCAAGTCAAAATGCGTCGCACGTAAGTCATTGATTTATAACGTTCGGGAATCCGAACAAGACCGAACCGCCATATTTCGGCAGTTTTGGCGGTATAGGAGGGGAGCTGAAAACGGCCTGTTCGACAATCCGAATGGCCGAAATGCCACTTGCGCGGCACCCGTACTGAGCGAAAAAAAGTTGATGTACGGTCAACACAAAATGTGTCTTGGAGCCAACAACCTGAAAGGAATCCGCACAACGGGGCATGGCGCCTCGGAAGCCAGGCCAGGTTACGATGTTGTCAGACACCCCCGACCTGAAGCTTCCGATTCTGCCTTTTCCTGACCCGGCCCAATACTGGAGGTACTCCCTGTACCCCTAGGCCACTCCGATCCTGCAACAATCAGAACAGCCCGGCCCCCTGGTCATGCGCGGCCCCTCCTCGGGGCGGCGCATCATAGAAGCAGGAAAGATAAAAAGGTTCCGCTTCTATTGCGTGACAGCGCGCGACCGCTGGTCAGTACCAGTTCGGGTCACGCTTGAGTTGCTCTTGCAACAAGGCCTTCATGCCGTCGTCCGGCTTGCCCAGCCAACGGTACTGCGCATGGCGGGTCGGCGACTTGTCACGAGGCAAGCCTTCGGGCACCTCGACAAGCATCCCGTAGGCGTCGTCCTTGTCCCAGCTGAACGCTACGATCAAGCGCTTGTAGGTGCAGTTCTGCGGCGACTCGCACAACGGCCCGACCAGGTACTTGTCACCGTCTTCGGTCACGGCAGACATCTGCTCCTGGCCGCTGCCGCTCAGGTTGATCACCCAATCGGGCAAGCGTTCCTCGCCCTTGATCGTGTCTTGCCAGGTTTCCCGGTATTCAGGGTCCGAGCCGAGCAATTGCTCGACCCGGACCTGGCCATCATTGGCCGCCAGCACGGCTGTACTACCGCCTGTCATCAGGGCGGCGACAGCCAGGGCTGCGCATAGCTTCCTGCTCATCTTCAACCTCGACCACGTCCAAAGAAGAAGGAGGCGACAAACAGGACCAGGAAGACAATGAACAGGATCTTCGCGATACCCGTAGCGGCGCCAGCGATACCACCGAAGCCAAGCACTGCGGCGACAATGGCGATGATGAGGAAAGTGATAGCCCAACTCAGCATGATGCTTCTCCTTTCTTTTTTGAAAACGGTGCGGCCAGCGTCTCAGAACACCCAGCGTTGCTGGGGCACGATGTTGTCGACGGTGGCCGGTGAGGTGTTGGCGGCAGGCCGCTGCCCGACAGGTTCGGCGGCTTTTACCAAGGTGTTGGCGCGACTTGTCTGAATCTGGGACAGCAGCGCGGTTTGCGCTGCCACCTGGTCGGCCAGGCGCGCGGTCTGCCAGCTGTAATAGAAGAGGCCGGCGGCCAAGGTCAGCAGCACTGCCATCCCAAGGAACAGGAACTGGCGCACGGGGAGTGCGGCATTCAGCGAGCGTTTGACGGATGGGCGGTTCATGCCAGCTTCTCCTACTGTAATTTTTCTGTTCAAACCTGAACAAGTAATTGCAGCCTGCATGCCAGTCCGCCCGATCAAATAAAATCCTTTAAAATCAATGACTTAAGTTTAGATATAATCCTCGCTCAGGACGTATCCTGCACGATGCCCCTGCTGACGTCGTGCGAATTGCACGATTCAGCCCTCGACCTTGGTCGCCACCTTGAGCAGATCGGCGTCGACACCCCGCACACCGATGATCTGCCGGGCAATCTCCACGGCAATGGTCTTCTGCTCACTGCTGACCACCTCACCGGTCAGCCGCACCATCCCTTGCTCGCTGGCCACTTTGATATTCAAACCGTCCAGATTGCGGCTGAAACGCAAGCTGGTCTGAATCTTGTCGACCACCCAACTGTCGCTTGGCTGCGGCCCGCTCTGAGCCCCTGCCGGGTTCTCCCTTGCCTTGGCCATGGCCGCGCTATCAAGGCTTACCAGGTTGTTGACCAGGTGCACACCGTCAGTGGTGCGCGCCACCACACCCGCCAGCTCCTTGGCCTCGGCACTGTCGACCTTGCCACGCAAGGTCACCACGCCTTCGCTGCTTTGCACTTCGATAGGCGCTTTTTCCGTGATCCGGCTCCACAGCAAGCGTGCCCGGATCACCGCCGCCAAGGTCACATCTTCAAGCCGCTGGGCGTAGGCACGCAGCTCCAGCGGGCGCTCGACCAGCTCGGCGTTGACTCGCAACTGGTTGTCGACCTGCTCGATGCCCCGTGTGGCCAGGGCCACATGTTCGGCCAACTCGCGCTCGACGCTGTTCTCGACTTCGCCAGACAGGCGGGCCAGCTGGCCATCGACCTCGACCTTGATGCGGAACGGGTTGAGCACCCTGTTGAGGGCCAACGCGGTTTGCAAAGAACCCTCCAGGCGAGCGTCCTGGACAGGATCGGCCGCCGCAGGTGTGCAAACGGACAGCATTGCGGCCGCCAACACGGCCATTCGGATGGTAGGGGACACGGTTGGACCTCCTTTTAGTTGGCAAAAGCAGAAAATCATCGCAACCAATGTGCCAGCGCGCTGCTCTAAGAAAATCATCGGGATACCTGGCATCACGGTATGACTTGGCCATTGGCTAGCATGCAAAGGACAGATTCCTTCACAATTGACCGTGCAACTTGCCCGATTTTTCCCACACTAATTGAAGATCTATCCGAAGGAGCGCAGTAAATGGAATCAGCCCAGGACAACCAAGGCCGCATTCTGCTGGTGGATGACGAGTCCGCGATCCTGCGCACCTTCCGCTACTGCCTGGAAGACGAAGGCTACAGCGTGGCCACGGCCAACAGCGCCGCACAGGCTGATGCGTTGCTGCAGCGCCAGGTGTTCGACCTGTGCTTCCTCGACCTGCGCCTGGGCGAGGACAACGGCCTCGATGTGCTGGCACAGATGCGTATCCAGGCACCTTGGATGAGGGTGGTGATCGTCACCGCGCATTCAGCGATCGACACCGCAGTCGATGCCATCCAGGCCGGTGCCGCCGATTACCTGGTCAAGCCCTGCAGCCCTGATCAGCTGCGCCTGGCTACTGCCAAGCAGCTGGAGGTCCGTCAACTCTCGGCACGCCTGGAGGCCCTCGAAGGCGAAGTCCGCAAACCCAAGGACGGCCTCGACTCGCACAGCCCGGCAATGATGGCCGTGCTGGAAACCGCCCGCCAGGTGGCCACCACCGATGCCAACATCCTCATTCTCGGCGAGTCGGGCACCGGCAAGGGCGAGCTGGCTCGCGCCATCCACGGCTGGAGCAAGCGAGCACGCAAGGCTTGCGTGACCATCAACTGCCCGTCGCTGAATGCCGAACTGATGGAAAGCGAACTGTTCGGCCATACCCGTGGTGCGTTTACCGGTGCCAGCGAGAGCACCCTGGGTCGCGTCAACCAGGCGGATGGCGGCACACTGTTCCTCGATGAAATCGGTGATTTCCCCCTGACCTTGCAGCCCAAGCTGTTGCGTTTCATCCAGGACAAGGAATACGAGCGCGTGGGCGACCCGGTCACCCGCCGCGCCGACGTGCGCATCCTCGCGGCGACCAACCTCAACCTTGACGACATGGTGCGGGAGAACCGCTTCCGCGAAGACCTGCTGTATCGCCTCAATGTCATCACCCTGCACCTGCCGCCGCTGCGCGAACGCAGCGAGGATATCCTGACCCTGGCCGACCGCTTCCTGGCCCGCTTCGTCAAGGAATACTCCCGTCCGGCCCGTGGTTTCAGCGACGAAGCGCGTAGCGCGCTGCTCAACTACCGCTGGCCGGGCAACATCCGCGAACTGCGCAATGTGATCGAACGCGCCAGCATCATCTGCCCTCAGGAGCGCGTTGAAATCATTCACCTAGGGATGGGCGAACAACCGGCAGGCAATGCGCCCCGGGTCGGTGCGGCCATGAGCCTGGATGAGCTGGAACGCGCGCACATCGGTGCCGTGCTGGCCGCCAGCGACACCCTCGACCAGGCCGCCAAGACCCTTGGCATCGACGCCTCCACGCTCTACCGCAAGCGCAAGCAGTACAACCTGTGAAGCTGCCAATGAAGCTGCGCACGCGGCTCTTCCTCAGCATCTCGGCCTTGGTGACCGTGGCGTTGCTGGGCCTGTTGCTTGGGTTGGTGAGCGTGCTGCAGATGGCCACGGTGCAGCAACAGTCGGTGCGCGAAACCACCCATGTGCTGGAAGTGGGCCTGAAACTGCGGCAGAACCTCGGCGAGCAACTGATGCTGCTGCTGGACGAGGACACCACACCGGACAGCCTGCGCCCCCTGCAGGACGACTTCCAGGAGCTGCTCAACCATGGCTTGGCCGAAGGGGGTGAACGCACCGGTTTCAGCAAGGCCAGCAGCAACTACCAGGCCTTCCTCCAGGCTTACCGCGACAGCCCGGCACCGGAGCGCAGCATGGGCGTGGATCAACCCTTGGGCGCAGCATTCAACCAGGTGCGTACCGACCTGATCGATTCGCACAAGCAGGCCCTCGACTACATCACCCGCAGCGAAGAGCACACCCGTGACCGCGCCTTGCTGGTCAGCGGGATACTTGGCCTGATGGGGCTGGTGGTGCTGGTGCTAGGCTTCGTCACCGCGCACAACATCGCCCGACGCTTCGGCCAGCCGATCGAGGCGCTGGCCAAGGCCGCCGACCAGCTCGGCCAAGGGGATTTCGAAATCACCTTGCCGGTCACCCAGGCCGTCGAACTCAACCAGCTGACCCGCCGCTTCGGGCTGATGGCCGACGCCTTGCGCAAGCACCAGGCAACCAATATCGATGAGCTGTTGGCGGGCCAGCAGCGCCTGCAGGCCGTGCTCGACAGCATCGATGATGGTTTGCTGATCATTGACCGCCAGGGGCATCTGGAGCACCTCAACCCCGTCGCTCAGCGGCAGCTGGGCTGGAACAGCAGCCGGGTCGGCAGTGGCCTGGCCGACGCCCTGCAGCGCCCGGAACTGGAGCAACAGCTGCGCCAGGTCCTGCGCGGCGGCAGCCTGGATCGGCCACCGGAGGACCTGAGCATCGAGGTCGATGAAGAATCACGCCTGCTGACCTACAGCCTGACCCCGGTCAGCCATCCGCAAGGGCCGATCCTGGGTGCAGTGATGGTCTTGCACGATGTCACCGAGCAACGCGCCTTCGAACGTGTGCGCAGCGAATTCGTGCTGCGTGCCTCGCATGAACTGCGCACCCCGGTCACGGGCATGCACATGGCATTCGGCCTGTTGCGTGAGCGTTTGAAGTTCCCGCCCGAGGCGCGCGAGAGCGATCTGCTGGAGACCATTGGCGAAGAGATGCAGCGCCTGACCCAGTTGATCAACGACCTGCTCAACTTCTCGCGCTACCAGAGCGGCTTGCAGAAGCTCGAACTTGCCCCGTGCGCCATCGACGACCTGCTCGACAGGGCGCAGGCACGCTTCAGCGGACAGGCCGCCGCCAAGCAGATCGAGCTGATCAAAGCCCTGGAGCCACCGCTGCCACGCATCCAGGCAGACGTGGCGCAACTCGACCGGGTGCTGGACAACCTCCTGCACAATGCCATCCGCCATACCGCCAGTGGTGGGCGCATCCGCCTGCATGCACGGCGGCACGCAGAGCGCATGATCATCAGCGTCGAGGACAATGGCGAGGGCATCGCCTATGGCCAGCAGGGGCGCATCTTCGAACCGTTCGTACAGGTTGGGCGCAAGAAAGGTGGCGCCGGGTTGGGACTGGCGCTGTGCAAGGAGATCGTGCAACTGCACGGCGGGCGCATGGGCGTGTTTTCCCGGCCCGGCCAGGGCACTCAGTTCTATATGGCCTTGCCAGTCTGACCTGGCCCACGCTCAGGGCTCATCATCGATCCGCGCCCGCCGTGGTTGCCGGCCACGGGTCACCAGTTCGGCGAATTGCCGGGCATTGAGCGGATGGGCAAACAACCAGCCCTGCCCGTAATTCACCCCCTCGCTGTTGAGCAGCACGGCCTGCGCCTCGCATTCGATGCCCTCGGCAATCACCCGCAGATGCAGGTCATGGGCCATGCGAATGATGTGCGGCGCCACGCCGCTGCTGGCAGCATCGTGCCCCAGGGCATCGATGAATGCCTTGTCGATCTTGAGGCAGTCCACCGGCAAGGTCTGCAGGTAGGCCAGGCTGCAATAACCCGTGCCAAAGTCGTCGATCAACACTTGATGCCCGACCGCACGCAGGGCCTGGAGGTTATCACGCGCCACCACCACGTCGATCAGCCCGCGCTCGGTGACTTCAAAGGCAATCTGGCTGGCCGCGACGCGATGCAACGCCAGCAGCCGCGCCGCCACCCGGCCTATGCGCGGCACCATCACATCGCAGGCTGCCAGGTTCACCGAGATATAAAGATTGCGATGCGAGCGCAGCAACTGACCCAACTGCTCCAGCACACGTTGCAGCACGAAATCGGTGATCTGCCGGATCTGCCCAGTGTTTTCCGCCAGCGGAATGAACAAATCCGGGCTGGTCAGCGAGCCGTCCGGGCGGCGCCAGCGCACCAGGGCCTCGGCACCGACACAGCGACGGCTGTCGAGCTCGATGATGGGTTGATACAGCACCTGCAACTCGCCCCGGCGTAGGGCATTCTGCAGTTCGGAACTCATCGAACGCCGCTGCAGAATCAACTGCAGCACCAGCCAGCCGATACAGCAGGCCGCCAGCACACTGCCAGGGAACAGCAGCCAGAGCATGCCGTTCATGCGTAACGGCAGGCTGGCCCGCGGCGCGATCAGCACCAGCTGGTAGTCCGGCGACTTGGTCGGCATGCGATAGACCAGCCGATCGCGCAGTTCGAACAAAGACTTCTGGCTGGGGGGTGGCCAGCCACTGGTGGGCGGCCACGCCTGGGGCGGCCCCAGCACCGGGATTGCACGGGTGCCGTTATCCAGCACCACCAGCAGGCTGCCGCCCGGTGGCAGGTCAACCACGTCGGTCAGGTGCCCACGCGAGGTGGAAACCAGGAAATTGCCCCGCGCCAGCATCAAGGCAGCGAGGTTTTCGTTGGGTTCAGTGGTGGTGTTGAGCCAGTAGCTGTAGGTCGGCCCCTGAATATCCGGCGCACGCGTTGGCACGAAGGCCCTTGCCCCGCCCCGGTTTGAGCAAGCGACATTGGCATCCACATAAGCGGCTTCATAAATGAAGCGCGAACCCAGGCCTACTTGCTGCAGCACCGAAACCATCGCCGGGCTGCAGCCGCGCAGCGACTGCGCCTGCAGTTCGTCAACGCCCTCGCGCAGTTGGCCGAACACCTGCTCCAGGCGGTCGAGAAAGCGCTCGCCCTGGGCGTTCATCTGCGCGCTCTCGCTTTCCTTCATCTGCTGCAGCGCAATACCGATACTGGCGGTCAGCAATACGGCGGCGCTGGCCAACGCTGCCAGGGAGGCCAGCATCCAGGGGCGGTAAAAAAATTGGCGCAACACAGAAATCAGGGCAGACATGGGCAGCATCCAGTTGATTAACAAGGTATAGCAACTGGAATGTGAATCGGCCCTGCCGTTTGGCGCCCGAATACGATTCGCCCTAACGCATGCGATTTAGCACCGAAAGCATGGCAGCGGTCTGAGCGTCCGGCATGCCGTCGAAACGCTGCGGGCGGAAATGCATCTGGAAGGCGGCGATAACATGCCGCGTGGTGACGTCCAGCTGCCCGGTCTGCTCGATGGCGTAACCGAAGCGCGCCAGTTCCTGCTGGTACCAGCCGATGGTCGGTGGATTGACGTTGAAATAAGCCTGCTGACGGGCCACGGCATTGGGCTCAGGCCAGACGCCGAGGCCTGCATCCGCCAGGCGCTTCCAGGGGAACAACGGGCCTGGGTCGAGCTTGCGCGATGGGGCAATATCGCTGTGACCGATGATGTGCCGCGGCTCGATGTTGTTGCGCTTGACGATGTCCTTGAGCAAGGCGATCAACGACTGGATCTGCGCCTCGCTATAGGGGTACCAGACGCGGCCATTGGCAGTGTCGTCGAACCCCGGGTTGACGATCTCGATGCCGATGGAGCTGGAATTCAGCCAGGTGCGCCCCTGCCACTGGCTGTCACCGGCATGCCAGGCGCGGCGGTTCTCGTCGACCAGCTGGTAGACCGTGCCTGGGCCGTCGCCGATCAGGTAATGGGCGCTGACCTCGCCATGGGTCAGCAAAGCCAGCGAACGCTCCAGCGAGGCGTTGGTGTAGTGCAGGACGACGAACTGGATACGGTTGTCCTGGTTGGCGGAAGGGTGGCTGCGGTCGATGCGCAGGCCGGTCGAGCAACCGGCAAGAATCAGAAGCAACAGCCCGGTAAAAAGCGTTTTCATGGCAGAGGAGCACGTCGGTAAGGTAATAGGCAACAGCGCTACAGTATAACGTGCTCCTTCTGGCCAGTTGTTTCAACCGACAGATTATCAACGGCTGCACATCACCAGGAACTCGAGCGAGTTGTCGCCGCTCGCCCCTTGCTTGTCGACCAGCTGGGTCATGACATCAACCTTCTCGGCCAACGGCTTGCCAATCACTTTCGCTTGCCCGTACAACTGCCGCTCATAAGTGCTGACATCAATTGGCGAAACACTGCAAAAACCCGGATCCTTGTGAACGATCCGCTGGTTCAGCTTTAGCTTGTACTGGCTGAAGTAATTTTTCTGTGGCTGGTGATCGACTTCGGTAATCCACTGCGGCCACTGCCTGAGCACCTTGCCATCTGCCGATACATGAGCCGTCAACAGGTCATCATTGGCGAAGGCTGCGCCCTGGAACAGCGCACCCAGGGCGAGCATCACGAGCCAAGCATTCATCTTCATCTTTCAACTCCGGTCTGATCGACTTTGCCGACCTTGATATCAGGTAGGCGGGCCATCATTGTCAGGACCTGACAGGGGCTGGATGGGGTATCTATTTACGCCGATAGCACGCGGTTACGGCCCTGGTCCTTTGCGCGGTACAACGCGGCATCGGCGCGCTTGAGCACCTGGTCGCCACGTTCGCCGGAACGGAAGGCACTCAAACCGATGGAGGTGGTGATGACCACGCGTTCGCCCTTGAAATGGAACGGGCAGGCCTCGATCGCCGCGCGTAGCGCTTCGGCAACCTGGGCTGCGGCGGCAGGCGAGGTCTGCGGCAGCAACAGCACGAACTCTTCGCCACCAAACCGGGCAATGAAATCACGTGGGCGCAGGCGTTTGCGCAACTGATCGGCGACGATCTTCAGCACCTTGTCGCCGGCAAGGTGGCCGTAACTGTCATTGATACGCTTGAAGTGGTCCAGATCGAGGATCGCCATGGCCAGGTGACCACCACTTTCCTGCCAGTCGAGCATTTCGCGCTCGACCTGCTCACTCCAGGCCGCCCGATTGGGCAGCCCTGTCAGCGGATCGATCAATGCCTTCTGCCGCTGTTCTTCCAGGTGTTCGCGATAGCCAAGGGCTTCCTGTTCCATGCTGGCGACCCGCTCGGCCAGGCCCTGCAGGCGCCCGGCAAGTTCCTGCTCGCGGCGATCGCGCTCGTGCTGGTGCTCGTCCATGGTGCCAAGCAGTGTTTCCAGGCGGTTTTCCAGGATGTGCTTGAGGCTGTCCACATCCACCGCGCCCTGAACGCTGCTTTGCAGGCCGCCGACCTGTTCGCGCAGCTGGTTGTCCAGCTCGCGCGCAGCGGAACTGTTGTCGGCATGGCCGGCGCTGGCTTCGTGCAGGTGGCTCTGGAAGCTGTCGAGGCGCTCGTTGAGCTGCTGCAGGTAAGCCTCGAATTCGTGCTGGCCGCTGTCGGTGATCGCCAACATGAGCACGGCCAGGTCGTCGAGAACCGGGATCAATTCATACCAGTTCAGCCCGCGTGCTACCCGCTCGCGCATTTCCTGGGCCTGAGCCTTGTGGCGCTCCGGCAGGCTGAGGTCGTCCAGCAGGCCGATCAGCGTTTGTTCGATGTGTGCGGCGACCTGGCTGTAGGGCGGCTCCAGCGCATCGGGAAGGGCGTAGGGGCCGTCTCCTGCGAACACTTCTTCAAGTGTCGCCGGCACCGCGTCCGCCGCCTGCTCCGGCATTTCGGGAGCTTCTGCGGCCTGCGGCTCAGCTTCAGGCTGGACCACCCGCGGTTGTTCAGCGCGGTGTGCCTCTGCAAGCACGTGCGGCTGGGCAACATGCGCAGTTTCCTCAGGCGCCGGCGCAGGCGCGGCAGCCGTCAGAGGTTGCAGTTCGTCTGCATCACGCGGCGGCAAGTCCACCAGCACGGGCCCATCCGGCTGTGGTTGGGCTTCAGGCGGCGCAATTACAGGCGCGGGTTGCGCAGGCGGAGCGGCCTCATGCTGAGGCTCGTGGTCGCGGTTGCCGAACAGGCGTTGCAGGAAGCCCGGCCGGGCCTCGTCATCCGGTTTGCTCAGCGACGAGAGGGCACGCCCTTGCAAGCCACTGAGTTCACCCAGCAATGGCGGTAACTCGCGTGACTGGGCGACCCCGCCATCGAGCTTTTTCGCCAGCTTTTTCAAGGGCCGGGCAACTTCACCCGGCAATGGCAAGCCCTGAAGTTGGGTAACCAGCGCGTTCAGGGCATCGCTGACCTGATTCATGCGGGTTTCCCGGCGCTGCTCGGAGTCCAGCACCGCCTTTTCCAGGCGCGGAATCAACCCGGCAAGGCCGGCGTCCATGTTGTCGCTGCGAATAACCTCACGCATCTCCTTCATGCACTCGTCGACGACCTTGTCGCTGCCTTCGGCCGCCAGGGTGCTGCGCACCAGGCCACGGCGCAGCAGGTCGAGGCGCGCTTCCCAGCGGCGTTCGAGCTTTTCCTGCTTTTCGATGCTTTTGAGGTATTTTTCTTTCCAGCGCTCGGCTTCTTCGGTCATGCCTGGATCCGCGACGGGTAATGCATCTGTGGGCTGTGTAATGACACACTGTCGGCGCGCCCGGCAAACACTTGAGGGCTTGCCGCGCTTTTGCTGATCTAGCTCAAGACCGGCAGCGTATCCACAGTCAGCGCATCAGGCAATCGGATCTCTACCGCAACGGGAAGGTGATCGGAAATCGGCTGCGCCAGCACCTCGACCCGCTCCAGGGTCAGGCTCGAACTGAGCAGGATGTGGTCCAGGCAGCGCTGCGGACGCCAGCTGGGGAAGGTGGCTTCGACCTGGGGTGCAATCAGACCGAGATCGCGCAGGGGCGAGTGCTCGAGCAGGTCGGTGGCGTGGGTATTCATGTCCCCCATGAGCACCTGGTGACGGTAACCGCCAATCAGCTCACGGATGTAGCCCAATTGCAAGGCGCGAGTCTTGGCGCCCAGGGCCAGGTGCATCATGACCACGATCAGCGCATCCTCACCCTCGCCAAACCGCACCAGGATCGCACCACGACCGGCCGGGCCGGGCAGCGGGTGATCTTCGAGGTGTTGCGGCTTGAGGCGGCTGAGCACGCCATTGCTGTGCTGGGCAAAACGCCCGAGGTTGCGGTTGAGCTGCTGGTACCAGTAAGGGAAGGAACCCAGCTGGGCCAGATGCTCCACCTGGTTGACGTAGCCTGAGCGCAGGCTGCCGCCATCGGCTTCCTGCAGGGCCACCAGGTCGAAGTCGCTGAGCAACTGACCGATTTTCTGCAGGTTGCCGGCCCGCCCGGTATGCGGCAGCAGGTGCTGCCAGCTGCGGGTCAGGTAGTGCCGGTAGCGCTCGGTGCTGATACCGACCTGGATGTTGAAGCTGAGCAGCCGCAGGCGACCATCCTCGGGCAGGCCAGGGGCCTGCAGGTGATGCTCGTTGACCTGCGGCTGGTGCAGGCCAATGCCACGCGCGGTCCTGAAGCGGCGCATGGGGTACGCCGCTTACTTAGCGGCGCGCTCCTTGGCGATCAGTTGGTCAGCAACATTCAGCACGCCTTCCGGCCCGCCAGCGGTGCCCAGGTCGAAGCGGTACTTGCCGTTGACCACCATGCTCGGTACGCCGGTGATCTCGTACTTCTTCGCCAGTTCCTTGGCCTGGTTGACCTGGCCCTTGATGGCGAACGAGTTGAAGGTGGCGAGGAACTTGTCCTTGTCTACGCCTTGGGTGGCGAGGAAGTCGGCCATGTCGTTCGGGTCGGTCAGGCGCTTGCGCTGGTTCTGGATGGCGTCGAAGACGGCTGCATGAACCTTGTGCTCGACGCCCATGGCTTCGAGGGTCAGGAACATCTGGCCGTGGGCGTCCCACGGGCCACCGAACATCGCCGGCACACGCTTGAAATTGACGTCCTTGGGTAGCTTATCGACCCACGGGTTGATGGTCGGCTCGAAGTGGTAGCAGTGAGGGCAGCCATACCAGAACAGCTCGACCACTTCGATCTTGCCTGGCTGGGATACCGGAACAGGGTTGCTCAGCTCGATGTATTCCTTGCCGGCAGTGGCAGGCTCTGCGGCCTGGACGGCAGTCATCCCGAAGACGCTGGCAGCGACCAGCGCGGCGCTGAGAATCAGTTTACGCATGCTTTACTCCTGAGCATTTCATGGTCGCCTCGTCGCGACCTGTGCTGTGACCGGTGGCGAAGGGCCCGAGTTCTGTAGTGTAACGGCTGCGGACAGAAAAAAGGGCGGTCCGCGCCGCCCTTTCATCTTTAGCGTTGCTGCATTAACCCAATGTTAATGCAGGCCCTGGATGTAGCTGGCCAGCGCTTCGATCTCGTGGTTGCTCAGCTTGCCGGCGATGGTACGCATGGTCATCGCATCGCCGTCGTTGGTGCGGTTGCCTTCGCGGAAATCGGTAAGCTGCTTGGTCACGTACTGCGCATGCTGGCCACCCAGGTGCGGGAAGCCGGCGAGGGCAATACCCGCGCCGTTGGGCGAGTGGCAGCCGGTGCAGGCAGGCATGCCTTTTTCCAGGTTGCCGCCATTGAACAGCGCACGGCCGCGTTCGACCAGCTTGGGATCGGCTGCACCCACGCTGCCTTTCTGGCTGGCGAACCACGCGGCGATGTCGGCCAGGTCCTGGTCGTTGAAATTGGCCAGCATGCCGGTCATTTCCAGCACGGTGCGCTTGCCCGACTTGATGTCGTGCAGTTGCTTTTCAAGGTAGCGCTGGCCCTGGCCAGCCAGTTTCGGGAAGTTCGGCGCCAGGCTGTTGCCGTCCGGGTTGTGGCAGGCACCACAGACGGCCGTCTTGGCCTGGCCAGCGGCGGCATCGCCTTTGATGGGTTCTGCAGCAGTGGCCGCACCTGCGACACCCAGGGTCAACAGCAGACTCACGACTAGTTTGTTCATCAGCTAATCCAACACGGCTAAGGGTGAAATGTTATGTATCGGGACTGCCGCTCATCCAAAGGATGACCAAACGGTAGTCCTCGGCACTGCAGTCCATGCACAATCCACGCGGCGGCATAGCCTTGAAACCCTGGGTAACATGCACCACCAGTTGCTCCATGCCTTGCGCCAGCCTTGGCTCCCAAGCTGCCAGGTCACCCTTCTTGGGTGCCTGTGGCAACTGCCCGGCATGACAGGCCGCACACGTGCGGTTGTACAACGCCTCGGGATCCTGTGTAGCCTGTGCGCTGAAAAACGGCAGGAACATACCGACAGCTAGCAGCCATTTCGCCGAGCGAAACGACCTGACAGGGTTGGGGGACGCGCTGCGTTCTGATGCGCGAGCTATTGTTCGACACCCCATGCCCATTCCCCTTCGCTGGGAGAATGAGCACACAAAAACTGGGGCATTATATACTTCCGCCATCCAAACGGAAACGACACCGCTTGCCAGCCTAGGCTTTGGCAACACCCACATCGGATATCCCATGCAAGTCAAGAACCCCATCCTCGGCCTCTGCCAGAAAGCCAAATTCGCCCTCAGCGCTGCCAAGGTCGAACAATGCCCGGACGACCAGGGTTACGAGGTGGCTTTCGCCGGCCGTTCCAACGCCGGCAAATCCAGCGCCCTCAATACCCTGACTCATGCCAGCCTGGCGCGAACCTCGAAGACTCCAGGGCGCACCCAGCTGTTGAATTTCTTCAGTCTGGACGATGAACGGCGTTTGGTCGACCTGCCGGGCTACGGATATGCAAAAGTCCCGATTCCGCTCAAGCAGCACTGGCAAAAGCACCTGGAGGCCTATCTGGGCAGCCGTGATTGCCTGAAGGGCATCATCCTGATGATGGATGTGCGTCACCCGATGACCGACTTCGACAAGATGATGCTCGACTGGGCCAGAGCCAGCGGCATGCCGATGCATATCCTGCTGACCAAAGCCGACAAACTCACCCACGGCGCAGGCAAGAACACCTTGCTCAAGGTGCAGTCGGAAATCCGCAAAGGCTGGGGGGACACGGCCACCATCCAGCTGTTCTCGGCGCCCAAGCGCCTGGGCCTGGAGGAGGCTTACCGGGTGCTGGCCGACTGGATGGAACTGGAAGACAAGCCAGCTGTTTGATGGCAGGCATCACACACTGTGGCAGCGGGTTTACCCGCGAATGCGATGTTGCAAGTGCCGCCGCATTCGCGGGTAAACCCGCTCCTACAGGGATCGCTACAGGCCATAGGTCTAATTCCGGGCAAAAAAAACCCCGGACTTCGTATGGGGAGGGGGAAGTTCGGGGTTCAAGTCTGGACCGCTAGGGCGGGGTCCAGGTATCTGCCAACACTTAACACAACATAGGAGCATCGAAAGGCTTCACCAGCCATTCAGTTACTCTGAGTTCCGCTTCACTGGTTTAGTTCCGGAGCGCTCAAAACTATTTGCGATAGTTTCATGAAACTGCCGAACTAATGGCATCGAGCCATGCCAGGATCCGCGTCGCTACGTTGCAGATCCTACACACCTTTCCCGGCTCAATCAGTGAGCTTCATCCCAATTCGAACCAACACCTGCCTCGACCACCAGCGGGACATCCAGCTGCGCGGCATTGCTCATGTGCGTGCGAATTTCATCCTTCACCTGCTCCACCAGGTCTTCACGCACCTCCAGCACCAGTTCGTCGTGCACCTGCAGGATAACCCGTGCGTCCAGGCCGCTCTCGCTCAGCCAGTTGTCGACGTTGACCATCGCACGCTTGATGATGTCGGCGGCAGTGCCCTGCATCGGCGCGTTGATCGCCGTGCGCTCGGCGCCCTTGCGCAGGGCCGGGTTCTTGGCGTTGATGTCTGGGAGGTACAGGCGTCGGCCGAACAGGGTTTCAACGAAACCTTGTTCTGCGGCCTGGGCGCGGGTGCGCTCCATGTAGGCCAGCACGCCCGGGTAGCGGGCGAAGTAGCGGTCGATATAGTCCTGCGACTGCTTGCGGTCGACCCCAATCTGCTTGGCCAGGCCAAACGCGCTCATGCCATAGATCAGCCCGAAGTTGATGGCCTTTGCACTGCGCCGCTGGTCGGTGGTGACGTCTTCCAGCGCCACGCCGAACACTTCCGCCGCCGTTGCGCGGTGCACGTCAAGATCGTTGCGGAAGGCATGCAGCAGGCCTTCGTCCTTGGCCAGGTGAGCCATGATGCGCAGTTCGATCTGCGAATAGTCCGCCGCCAGCAGCTTGTAGCCGGGGCTGGCAACAAAGGCCTGACGAATGCGCCGGCCCTCGGCGGTGCGGATCGGGATGTTCTGCAGGTTCGGGTCGCTGGATGACAAGCGTCCGGTGGCGGCTACGGCCTGCTGATAGGAGGTGTGGATACGCCCGGTGCGCGGGTTGATCTGCCCCGGCAGCTTGTCGGTATAGGTGCTCTTGAGCTTGCTCAGGCTGCGGTACTGCATCAGCACTTCAGGCAGCGGGTAGCCTTGTTCGGCCAGTTCGTCGAGCACCGCTTCGGCGGTGGAGGGCTGGCCCTTGGCGGTCTTGCTCAGTACCGGCATGCCCAGTTTGTCGTAGAGGATCGCGCCCAGCTGCTTGGGCGAGCCAAGGTTGAATTCCTCGCCGGCCAGGGCGTAGGCGCGCTGCTCCAGCTCAGCCATCTTCACGCCCAGCTCGCCGCTCTGAACCTGCAACAGCGCGGCATCGACCAGCGCGCCCTGGCGCTCGATCTTGGCCAGCACCGGCACCAGCGGCATCTCGATGTCCATCAGCACCGGCTGCACACTTGGCGTCTGCGCCAGGCGCGCCTGCAGTGCATGGTGCAGGCGCAGGGTGATATCGGCATCTTCGGCGGCGTAGGGGCCGGCCTTGTCCAGGTTGATCTGGTTGAAGGTCAGTTGCTTGGCGCCTTTGCCGGCGATGTCCTCGAAGGCAATGGTGGTGTGGTCGAGGTACTTCAGTGCCAGGCTGTCCATGTCATGGCGGGTGGCGGTGGAGTTGAGCACGTATGACTCGAGCATGGTGTCGTAGGCCACACCGCGCATGTCGATGGCTGGCGAGCTGTTGGCGAGGATGTTGATGTCGTACTTCGCGTTCTGCCCGACCTTGGCCTTGGCCGGGTCTTCCAGCAGGGGTTTCAACGCCAGCAGCACAGCCTCGCGGTCCAGCTGAGCCGGGGCGCCTTCATAGTCATGGGCCAGCGGTACATAGGCCGCTTCATGAGGCTCGACCGCGAACGACACGCCCACCAGCTGCGCCTGCTGGGCGTCCAGGCTGGTGGTTTCGGTATCGAAGGCGAACAACGGTGCCTGGCGCAGCTTCTCCAGCCAGACGTCGAAGCGGGCTTGATCGAGAACAGTCTCGTACTTGGGCTCGACCGTGGCAGCCGGCGCTTCGATCACGGCCACGGGTTCGCCGGTCTTGACCGCATCGCGCTGGACCTCGGCAATCCAGCTCTTGAACTCCATCTCGGTGTACAGCGCCAGCAGGGCCTCGCGGTCAGGCTCGCCACAGACCAGCGCCTCGACCTCCACCTCCAGCGGCACATCGCACTTGATGGTGGCCAGCTCATAGGACAGGAAGGCCGCATCGCGATGCTCCTCGAGCTTGGCTGGCAAGGTCTTGGCGCCGCGGATGGCCAGCGTCGGGACCTTGTCGAGGTTGGCATACAGGTCGCTGAGGCCACCGCCGATACCGGTCAGCAGGCCGACGGCGGTCTTTTCACCCACGCCTGGCACGCCAGGGATGTTGTCGACCTTGTCGCCCATCAGGGCGAGGAAGTCGATGATGTGTTCCGGGCCAACGCCGAACTTTTCGTGCACGCCGGCTACGTCAAGCACACTGCCGGTCATGGTGTTGACCAGGGTCACGTGGCCGTCCACCAGTTGCGCCATGTCCTTGTCGCCGGTCGAGATGATGACCGGGCGGCCCTGGGTCGCGCTGCTGCGGGCGAGGGTGCCGATCACGTCATCGGCCTCGACGCCTTCGACGCACAGCAAGGGGTAGCCCAGTGCCCGGACGCTGGCGTGCAGCGGCTCGACCTGCACCCGCAGGTCGTCGGGCATGCTCGGGCGGTTGGCCTTGTACTCGGCGAACATGGCATCCCGGAAGGTCCCGCCCTTGGCGTCGAAAACCACGGCAAACAGGCTGTCAGGGTATTGCTTGCGCAGGCTCTTGAGCATGTTGAGCACACCCTTGACCGCGCCGGTCGGCATGCCCTTGGACGTGGTCAGCGGCGGCAGCGCATGGAAGGCGCGGTAGAGGTAGGAGGAACCGTCCACCAGGACGAGGGGCGCTTGGCTCATGAGCAGAATCAACCTTTTCGGCGGGTCCGGAGCTAGAATAGCCGGATCAATGACGACAAAGGGACTAGGTTATCATGCGTACACTCAATCGCCTGTTACTGCTCGGCCTGTTGGCAACCATGCCGGTCGTCACCCTGGCGGCGGAAGACGCCCCCTCGGCCGATCCCGAGGTGACCATTCGCACGGAAGGCGATAAGACCATCCAGGAATACCGGCAGAACGGCTTCCTGTATGCAATCAAGATCACGCCGAAAAACGGCAAGCCGTATTTCCTGGTACGCGCCGATGGCACCGATGCCAATTTCATTCGTTCCGACCAGCCGGACATGCTGATCCCGTCCTGGAAGATCTTCGAGTGGTAATCTGACGCGCGCACCGTTCACATCAACCTGGCACTTCCCGGCGGAAGTGCCCGTATGGGCTTTTTTTCATCATGTCAGTCTTCACCCCCGTGACCCGGCCTGAGCTGGAAACCTTTCTGGCACCGTACGCGCTGGGCCGTCTGCTCGACTTCCAGGGCATTGCCGCCGGTACCGAGAACAGCAACTTCTTCGTCAGCCTCGAACAGGGTGAGTTCGTCCTGACGCTGGTCGAGCGCGGCCCGGTCGAGGACATGCCGTTCTTCATCGAACTGCTGGACGTACTGCACGGTGCCGACATGCCGGTGCCCTACGCCCTGCGTGACCGTGACGGCAATGCCCTGCGCGAACTGTGCGGCAAGCCGGCCTTGCTTCAGCCGCGGCTTTCGGGCAAACACATCAAGGCACCGAATGCCCAGCATTGCGCCCAGGTGGGTGAATTGCTCGCGCACATTCACCTGGCTACCCGCGAACGCATCATCGAGCGCCGCACCGACCGCGGCCTGGACTGGATGCTGGCATCCGGTGCCGAGCTGCTGCCGCGCCTGAGCGCCGAACAGGCGGCACTGTTGCAGCCTGCACTGGATGAGATCACCGCGCACAAGGCGCAAATCCTGGCCTTGCCACGGGCCAACCTGCATGCTGACCTGTTCCGCGACAACGTGATGTTCGAAGGCACCCACCTGACCGGTGTGATCGACTTCTATAACGCCTGTTCCGGGCCGATGCTGTATGACATCGCCATCACCGTGAACGACTGGTGCCTGGATGAACACGGCGCGATCGATGTGCCGCGCGCCCAGGCGCTGCTGGCAGCCTATGCGACGTTGCGGCCGTTCACCGCTGCCGAAGCCGAACTGTGGCCAGAAATGTTGCGGGTAGGCTGCGTGCGCTTCTGGCTGTCGCGCCTGATTGCGGCGGAATCGTTTGCCGGGATGGATGTGATGATCCACGACCCGGGCGAGTTCGAGGTGCGCCTGGCACAGCGCCAGCAAGTGGCTTTGCACCTGCCGTTCGCCCTCTAGACTGCATCTGCTTCTTCGCGGGGAAACCCGCTCCCACAGGTTTGGTGCCAGGCTTGAAACCTGTGCTCTGTCAGTGGGAGCGGGTTCATCGGGGCGCCGAACCGCCGCGAAAGGGCCGGAACAGGCTTACAACTGCTCCAGGCAGCCTGCCAGGTCACTACCCAGCCTCTCGAGCAGGCGCTCGTAGCCCTTGGCATCCACCGGGTCATTGCCACCCAATGCATCCAGCTCCGCCAGGCGCACCGGCAGCCCGGCGGTCAACGTCTCGGCCAGACGCGGCCGCAGCGGTGGCTCACTGAACACACAGGTCTTGCCCACTTGTTGCAGGCGCTTGCGCATCGCGGCTACATGCTGCGCCCCGGGCTGCACCTCGGACGCCACACTGAACACCCCGGTGTGCTGCAGGCCATAAGCCGACTCGAAGTAGTCGAACGCTTCGTGGAACACGAAATAGGGCTTGCTGGCGATCCCGGCTACTCGCGCCTTGATCCGCGCATCCAGGGCATCCAGGCGCTCGGTGAAGGCTTTCAGGTTGCTCTGGTAGCGCGCCGCATTGGCCGGATCGGCCGCCGCCAGGTCAGCCGCCATCTTCGTCGCGATCACCCGGGCGTTGACTGAAGAGAGCCACAGGTGCGCATCCAGGCTGCCTGGGCGGTGATCGTGGTCGTGATCGTCCTGGTCCGCCTCTTCATGGGAATGGCTGTCTTCGCCAAAGTGGCGCAGCTTCATGCCCGCAAGCGACTGCACGGCCACTGCCGGCTTGCTGCGGCTGCCCAGCACCCGCGGCAGGAAGTTCTCCATGTCAGGGCCGATCCAGTACAGCAGGTCGGCGTCGCCGACCTTGCGCACGTCAGACGGGCGCAAGGCGTAGTGGTGCGGCGAAGCGCCCGGCGGCAGCAGCACGTCCGGGGTGCCCAGACCATCCTGCACGGCGGCGGCGATCTGCTGCAGGGGTTTGATGCTGGTCAGCACACGCACGTCGGCCTGCGCCGAACAGGCGATGAAAGCGACAAAAAGCACAAGGAATCGGGACACGATGAATACTCGACTCGTCAGAAACAGGTAACATAATAACGTCTCCATCCAGAACCGTCGCTGCCCATGTCCATCACGCCGCTGGCTCACCGTCCTCACGATCATTCCCATTGCGTGCACAGCGCCTTGTCCGAAGCCGATGCCTTGTGCACCCGCCAGGGCCTGCGCCTGACCGCACTGCGTCGGCGTGTGCTCGAGCTGGTGTGGCAGAGCCACAAGCCGCTGGGCGCCTACGACATCCTCGCCGTACTCAGCGAACAGGATGGCCGCCGCGCCGCACCCCCTACCGTGTACCGCGCGCTGGACTTTTTGCTGGAAAATGGCCTGGTACACCGCATCGCCTCGCTCAACGCCTTCATCGGCTGCAGCCACCCGGAGCACGCTCACCAGGGCCAGTTCCTGATCTGCCGTGCCTGCCACGTGGCCATCGAGCTGGAGCAGGACAGCATCAGCGACGCCATCATCCACAGCGCGAAGGCCGTGGGCTTCAGCGTCGAAACCCAGACGGTGGAAATCGTCGGCTTGTGCGCCAACTGCCGGAGCGCAGCATGAGCGACGCCCTGATCAGCCTCGAGCAGGTCGGTGTCAGCTTTGCCGGCGAGGCCGTGCTCGACAGCATCGACCTCTCGGTGGCGCCCGGCCAGATCGTCACCCTGATCGGCCCTAACGGCGCCGGCAAGACCACCCTGGTGCGCGCCGTCCTCGGCCTGCTTAAGCCGCACCGCGGCAAGGTCTGGCGCAAGCCGAAACTGCGCATTGGCTACATGCCGCAAAAGATTCAGGTAGACGCCACGCTGCCGCTGTCGGTGCTGCGTTTCTTGCGCCTGGTGCCTGGGGTTGACCGTGCGGCTGCCTTGTCGGCCCTGCAGGAAGTGGGGGCCGAGCACGTCATCGACAGCCCGATCCAGACGATTTCCGGCGGTGAGATGCAGCGCGTGCTGCTGGCCCGGGCGCTACTGCGCGAGCCGCAACTGCTGGTGCTCGATGAGCCCGTGCAGGGGGTGGACGTGGTCGGCCAGACCGAGTTGTACAACCTGATCACCCGCCTGCGCGACCGCCACGGCTGCGGCGTATTGATGGTCTCCCATGACCTGCACCTGGTCATGAGCGCCACCGACCAGGTGGTCTGCCTGAACCGCCACGTGTGCTGCTCGGGCCACCCCGAGCAGGTCAGCAACGATCCCGCCTTTGTCGAACTGTTCGGCCAGAACGCCCCGAGCCTGGCTGTCTACCACCACCATCACGACCACAGCCACGATCTGCACGGTTCGGTCGTCACCCCTGGCACCCATGTTCACGGAGAGCACTGCAAGCATGGCTGATTTTCTTCTTTACGCCTTGCTTGCGGGTCTTGCCCTGGCAGTGGTAGCGGGCCCGCTTGGCTCGTTCGTGGTGTGGCGGCGCATGGCCTACTTCGGCGACACCCTGTCCCATGCCGCGCTGCTGGGCGTGGCCATGGGCTTCGTGCTGGATATCAGCCCGGCCCTGGCGGTGACCGTGGGCTGCCTGCTGCTGGCGATCCTGCTGGTGACCCTGCAGCAACGCCAGCCGCTGGCCTCCGACACCCTGCTCGGCATCCTCGCCCCCAGCACCCTGTCGCTGGGCCTGGTGGTGCTGAGTTTCATGCACGACGTCCGCATCGACCTGATGGCCTACCTGTTCGGCGACCTGCTGGCCATCAGCAGCACCGATCTCGCCTGGATCCTTGGCGGTAGCGCGTTGGTCCTGCTGCTGCTGGCCACGCTGTGGCGGCCGTTGCTGGCGATCACTGTCCACGAAGAACTGGCCATGGTCGAAGGCCTGCCAGTGGCCGGCCTGCGCATGGCCCTGATGCTGCTGATCGCCGTGGTCATTGCCGTGGCGATGAAGATTGTCGGCGTACTGCTGATCACCTCGCTGCTGATCATTCCCGCTGCTGCGGCACAGCGTCACGCCCGTTCGCCAGAACAGATGGCGCTGGCCGCAACGTTGATCGGCATTACCTCGGTGTGCGGTGGCCTGGCCATGTCCTGGTTCAAGGACACCCCGGCCGGGCCATCGATCGTGGTCTGCGCGGCGGTGCTATTCTTGCTGAGCCTGGCACTGCCAAAACGCTGAAAAACAGGGTGCACGCCGGTGCGCCCTGCAACCTTTTCGCGGGTAAAGAGTCTGTAAGACTTATTTTCGAGCGTGCGCACCAGGGTGTAGACTTGCTCGCTTTTTGCGCAAATAGAGAGCCGCAGGAATGAAGCCGTTCGCATCCCGTTATCTGCTTGTCGCCGCGTTTTCCCTGTTGTTGGCCGCCTGTTCCAGCACACCGGTGGAGCAGGCCAACGCACCTGCCCAAGCCGATGCCTGGCAGCAGCTGCAACAGAGTATCACCAGCAACGAGCTGGCCACCGCCGAAGACCAGCTGGCTGCCCTGCAGGCGCAGTCACCGGATGACGCTCGCCTGGAGCAGAACCAGCGGCAGCTGGCCGAGGCCTACCTGAAACGCAGCCAGATCGTCCTGCAAAAGGGCGACGTGAATGCGGCTGCCACTGCACTGGCCCGCGCCAGGGCGCTGATGCCGCAGGCACCGGCCGTGACCGGTGGCGATGCCGTAGCCCAGGCCCGCAAGGCCGAACTGGAGAAAGCCGAAGCCGCCTTGAAGGCTGCCGAGGCCAAGCCCCAGGCGCGGGTGATCGATCCGACGGCGCCGAGCACCGTGATCGCGCTGAAGACCACCGACATCAATGCGATGCGCCGCCAGCTCGACGAAATTGCCAAGGACGTGGTCAATTACCAGTGCGAAGTGGTGTTCCAGGTGCCGCGCACCCAAGATGCGCCCTGGCTGAAGAATCTGCTTGAGAAGCGCGTTCACAAGATCGACAGCGCGTTCAAGCTGAAACAGAAGCATGAGATTCAGCGGTCGATGCCAGCGCAGGTGGTACTGGTCCCGCATCAGCGCTAAGCCTCAAGCACCCTGTCGCCGGCAAGGCGACAGGGTACAAGGCAACCGCTAGGCCGGCACCGCCTCGGCAGCTGCTTCCCGCTCCCACACCCGATGCCCCTCAACCGCTTTTACAAAGGCATCCACGGACTTCTGCTCATCCCCCAGCAGCAGCCCCCTGTCTTCCTTGAGCCCCAGGCTGTTCGACAAGTCCTTGGTCAAAACCATCGCCTTCAGATGCTTGTAGCCCTCCAGCAAGAAGTGCTTCGCCAGCCCGCTTGAGGCCAAGGGCTTGTCCACACCCTTGGGTACCACAATCCCATCGAACATGATCGACGGCATCCCCTCCATCGACGCATCCACCGCCAATGCCTTGCCATCCGCCGCCTTCACCGGCGCCGAAGTCGGTCCCAGCAGCAATGGCCGGGCGCTTTCGGCTTCCAGCGCCTTGACCAGCTTGTCGACGCTTGTGCCATCCACGCCATCGGCGACCAGCACCGCGATCTTGCGCCCCTTGATACCGACTACGCCTGGGTGGTTCATCTGGCTCAAGGCGGGTGACTTCGCCAGTTGGCTACCCTTGACCTGTACCGTTCCGGCCTGGGGTGCCGGCAAGCCAAGGTTGGCAGCGACGGCGGCGGCCAGCTTGAGGTCGATGTTGGCCAGGATTTCATTCACTTGGCGCGCGCGAATGTGCTCACGCTCGACCTTGCCCAGCTCAAAGCTGTAGGCCTTGATGATGTGCTGTTGCTCGGTCGGGCTCATGCTCTGGAAGAACAGCCGCGCCTGGGAGAAGTGGTCGCCGAACGACTCGCTACGCTGGCGGATCTTGTGCGCGTCGATGCGCTCCTGATAACTCTCGAAGCCTCCATCCTGAGGCGCTGGAGGGGTTTCTTTCGGCCAGCCGCCGTCGATCGAGTTGGGCTCATAGGAAGCCCGCCCTTTGTGCACCACATGCTGATGCAGCGCATCGCGCTGGTTGTTGTGGTTCGGCGCAATGGGCTGGTTGATCGGGATCTGGTGGAAATTCGGTCCGCCAAGACGGCTGAGCTGGGTATCGGTGTAGGAAAACAGCCGGCCCTGCAGCAACGGGTCATTGGTGAAGTCGATCCCCGGCACGATATGGCCAGGGCAGAAAGCAACCTGCTCCACCTCGGCGAAGAAGTTGTCCGGGTTGCGGTTGAGCACCATCTTGCCCAGCGGCGTGACCGGCACCAGTTCTTCGGGAATGATCTTGGTCGGGTCGAGCAGGTCGAAGTCGAACTTGTGTTCATCGGCCTCCGGCACGATCTGCACGCCCAGTTCCCACTCCGGGTAATCGCCCGTCTCGATGGCTTCCCACAGGTCACGGCGCTGGAAGTCGGTGTCTTTGCCTGCGAGTTTCTGAGCCTCGTCCCACAAGAGGGAGTGCACGCCCTGGCGTGGTTTCCAGTGGAACTTGACGAAGCTCGCCACACCCTCGGCGTTGATCAGGCGGAAGGTATGCACGCCGAAGCCTTCCATCATCCGCAGGCTGCGCGGGATGGCGCGATCAGACATGGCCCAGATGACCATGTGGGCGGATTCGGGCACCAGCGAAACGAAGTCCCAGAAGGTGTCGTGGGCCGAGCCACCGGTGGGGATTTCGTTATGCGGCTCCGGTTTCACCGCGTGTACGAAGTCCGGGAACTTGATGGCGTCCTGGATGAAGAAGACCGGCATGTTGTTACCCACCAGGTCGAAGTTGCCTTCATCCGTATAGAACTTCACGGCGAACCCGCGTACGTCGCGCACGGTGTCGCCGGAGCCGCGTGGGCCTTGCACCGTGGAGAAACGCACGAACACCGGGGTGATTTTCTCAGGGTCCTGCAGGAAACCCGCCTTGGTCAGCTCGGCATGGTTGCCATAGCTCTGGAAATAGCCATGGGCGCCCGTCCCCCGGGCGTGCACGATACGCTCCGGAATGCGCTCGTGGTCGAAATGGGTGATCTTCTCGCGCATGATGAAGTCTTCAAGCAGCGAGGGGCCTCGCGGCCCGGCCTTGAGCGTGTTCTGGTTATCGGCGATGCGCACGCCCTGGTTGGTCCGCAGTGCCTGGCCGGTCGCATCGCTGCGATGCTCTTCCAGGGCCTGCAACTTGCGGTTGGTATTGGCACGATCAGGGGTGTCGGTTCCGGCGAGCTGGCTGTGTTTGGGCGATTCCGGTTTCTTGCTAGGCATCACGGCTCTCCATATCGGTCATCAGGCGCGCCCTGTCGGGCTTGTGCAAGTAGTGACCGGAGGGCTTTGTCGAGCGTTCAATCAGAATTACCGGTTGTCGCGATATGCCCGAAGGATTGGTGCATTACGAAATAAATGCTAAGAACAGCTATGGGAAAAGGCTAAAATGCGCGACCCCAGCTAACCGCTGATCCAAATTCCATGCGCCCCACAAGGTTCGCTACGTGATCGAGTTCCAACAGGTACACAAGACCTACCGCGTCGCCGGTAGGGAAATCCCCGCACTGAATCCGACCAGCCTGACCATCGAAGACGGCCAGGTGTTCGGCCTGATCGGCCATTCCGGCGCCGGCAAGAGCACCATGCTGCGCCTGATCAACCGCCTCGAAGAGCCTTCCGGCGGCACGATCATCGTCGACGGCGAGGACGTCACCGCGTTCAACGCCAGCCAGCTGCGCGGCTTCCGCCAGCAGGTCGGGATGATTTTCCAGCACTTCAACTTGCTGGCGTCCAAGACTGTCGCCGACAACGTCGCGCTGCCACTGACCCTGGCCGGCGAGCTGTCGCGCAGCGAGATCGACAAGCGTGTCACCGAACTGCTGGCCCGTGTGGGCCTTGCGGACCACGCGAAGAAATACCCCGCCCAGCTGTCCGGCGGCCAGAAGCAGCGCGTCGGTATCGCCCGCGCCCTGTCGACCAACCCGAAGATCCTGCTGTGCGACGAAGCCACCAGCGCCCTCGACCCCCAGACCACCGCTTCGGTGCTGCAACTGCTGGCCGAGATCAACCGTGAGCTGAAGCTGACCATCGTGCTGATCACCCACGAAATGGACGTTATCCGCCGGGTCTGCGACCGCGTGGCAGTGATGGATGCCGGCCAGATCGTCGAGCAAGGCCCGGTAGCCGAGGTGTTCCTGCACCCACAGCACCCGACCACCAAGCGCTTCGTCCAGGAAGACGAGCAGGTCGACGAAGGCGAGCAGCGCGATGACTTCGCCCACGTGCCGGGCCGTATCGTGCGCCTGACCTTCCAGGGCGACGCCACCTACGCACCGCTGCTGGGCACCGTGGCCCGCGAAACCGGTGTCGACTACAGCATCCTCGCCGGGCGTATCGACCGCATCAAGGATGTCCCCTATGGCCAGCTCACCCTCGCCCTGATCGGCGGTGACATGGAAGCGGCGTTCGCCCGCTTCAAGGCAGCTGACGTACATATGGAGGTACTGCGTTGATGGACGCCCTCAACTTCTTTGCCAATGTAGACTGGGCCGAGATCTGGCTGGCCAGCGTCGATACCCTGATCATGCTGTTCGGCTCGCTGTTCTTTACCGTGCTGCTCGGCCTGCCACTGGGCGTGCTGCTGTTCCTCTGCGGGCCGAAGCAGATGTTCGAGCAGAAGGGCGTGTATGCGCTGCTGTCGCTGGTGGTCAACATCCTGCGTTCGCTGCCGTTCATCATCCTGCTGATCGTGATGATCCCGTTCACCGTGCTGATCACCGGCACCTCGCTGGGTGTCGCCGGTGCCATCCCGCCGCTGGTGGTAGGCGCCACGCCGTTCTTCGCACGCCTGGTGGAAACCGCCCTGCGTGAAGTGGACCGCGGCATCATCGAGGCCACCCAGTCGATGGGCGCCACCACTCGCCAGATCATCACCAGTGCGCTGCTGCCGGAGGCCCGCCCGGGCATCTTCGCCGCGATTACCGTCACTGCCATCACCCTGGTGTCGTACACCGCCATGGCCGGTGTGGTCGGCGCTGGCGGCCTGGGCGACCTGGCCATCCGCTTCGGCTACCAGCGTTTCCAGACCGACGTGATGGTCGTGACCGTGGTGCTGTTGCTGGTGCTGGTCCAAGTCCTGCAGAGCGTGGGCGACAAACTGGTCGTGCATTTTTCCCGTAAGTAACCCCAATGGGGTCGGCCCGGCCGACCCGTTCGGGGGCCGTCGCGGCCCTCACAAGGAGTGATTCATGAAGAAGCTGCTTGCTGTTGTCGCCGCGGTCGCGGCCTTCTCGGCCAACGCCGCGGAAACCCTTACCGTCGCCGCCACCCCGGTGCCACACGCCGAGATCCTCAACTTCGTCAAACCTCAGCTGGCGAAAGAGGGCGTGGAGCTGAAGGTCAAGGAATTCACCGACTACATCCAGCCAAACGTGCAGGTCGCCGAAAAGCGCCTGGACGCCAACTTCTTCCAGCACCAGCCGTACCTGGATGAGTTCAACAAGGCCAAGGGCACCCAGCTGGTCAGCGTTGCCGGCGTGCACATCGAGCCGCTGGGCGTGTACTCGACCAAGATCAAGAAGCTCGACGAGCTGTCCTCCGGCGCCACCGTGGTCATCCCCAACGATGCCACCAACGGCGGCCGCGCCCTGTTGCTGCTGGACAAGGCTGGGGTGATCAAGCTGAAGGACAACAGCAACATCCTGTCGACCGTGAAGGACGTTGCCGAAAACCCGAAAAGCGTGAAATTCCGTGAGCTGGAAGCGGCCACCATCCCGCGGGTGCTGACTCAGGTCGATATCGCCCTGATCAACACCAACTATGCGCTGGAAGCCAAGCTGAACCCGGAAAAAGACGCCCTGGCCATCGAAGGCAAGGACTCGCCTTACGTGAACATCCTGGTTGCCCGCCCGGACAACAAGGACTCGGACGCGATGAAGAAGCTGGCAGCAGCGCTGCACTCGCCTGAGGTGAAGCAGTTCATCAACGAGAAGTACAAAGGCGCTGTGGTTCCGGCGTTCTAAGCCGTACCACCTCGCTGGATTCTTCGCGGCGGTTCGGCGCCCCGATAAACCCGCTCCCACAGTGATGGCACACGCTTCGTAGCCGGTGCCGTACCTGTGGGGGCGGGTTTATCGGGGCGCCGAACCGCCGCGAAGCTTTTCAGGGCCCGCTCAATCGCGCTTCACAAGCCCGGGCAACTGCGCGACCAGCTTCTGGTTGTTGAACGGCGCACGAATGAACCCGCGCTGACGCCCATCCGGCCCGACGATCGCCAGGTTACCGCTGTGGTCCACGGTATATCCCGGCTTGCTGGTATCCGCCGGAATGAACGGAATGCTCAAGGCATTGGCCAGCTTCTGGGTATCTTCGATCGACCCCGCCACCCCGACGAAATCCTTGTCGAAATAACCCAGGTACTGCTTCAGCTGGTTCGGCGTATCGCGGTTCGGGTCCACGCTCACCAGCACCACCTGCAGCCGGTCCACGGCCTCCTTGGGCAGCTCGCTCTTTACCTGGCGCAACTGGGCCAGGGTGGTCGGGCAGATGTCCGGGCAGTAGGTGTAGCCGAAAAACAACAGCGACCATTTGCCCTTCAGGTCATCCAGCTGCACCGGCTGGCCATCCTGGTTGGTCATGGTCACATCGGCCACCGTGCGGCTTTGCGGCAGGAGAATGATGCCGGCGTCGATCAGCTCGGTCGGGTTGAGCTGGCCCCGCTCACTGAGCACCTTGTTGACGGTCAGGCCCATGATCAGGGCGACCAAGGCAACGAGGATGAAGACGGTTTTCTGGGTTCGGGTCATAGATTCAGCAACAGGTAGTGGTCAACGAGCAACGCGATGAACAGCGCGAACAGGTAGCCGATAGAGTACTTGAAGGTACCGATCGCCGCGTGCGGCCGGCTGCCACGGTACAACACCCAGGCCCAGTGCAGGAAGCGCAGGCCCAACGCCAAGGCACAGGCCAGGTACAGCGGGCCACTCATGTGGATGGCAAACGGCAGCAGGCTCACCGCCAGCAAAATCAGGCTGTACAGCAGGATATGCAGCTTGGTGTATCGCTCGCCGTGGGTAACCGGCAGCATCGGGATATCGGCCTTGGCGTACTCTTCCTTGCGGTGAATGGCCAGTGCCCAGAAGTGCGGTGGCGTCCAGGCGAAGATGATCAGCACCAGCAGCAGCGGCTCGGCGCTGATGTGGCCGCTCACTGCGACCCAGCCCAACAGCGGCGGCGCAGCACCGGCCAGGCCGCCAATGACGATGTTCTGCGGTGTGGCACGCTTGAGAAAGCCGGTATAGAGCACCGCATAGCCTAGCAGCGAAGCCAGGGTCAGCCAGGCGGCGAGGGCATTGGTGAACACCAGCAGCAGGGCCAGGCCGAGCAGGGCCAGGGCCAGGGCGAACAGCAACGCCGGCAACGGCTCGACCCGGCCCTGTGCCACTGGGCGCTTGCGGGTCCGGGCCATCAGCGCGTCGATGCGCCGGTCCACCACGTGGTTGACCACTGCCGCGCTGCCCGCGCACAGGGCGATACCGAGGTTGCCGAACAGCAACACGCTCCAGCTGACCCCGGCGCGGGTCGCCAGGAACATGCCCGCCAGCGAAGTGATCAGCATCAGCAGCACCACCTTGGGCTTGGTCAGCTCCAGGTAATCGCGCCAGCTGGCACACCGTGCGCTCAGAAGCGTCGCCACGTATCGCTCCTCATGGGATGGGTGAGGCTGACCCCGGCCGCGGGCCGCAGGCGCCAACCTTGCTTGACGCCGACGCGGACCTTGTCGACCACGCGGATGCGGTAGTTCACCAGCACCATGCTCAACAGCAGCAGGGCGCCGCCAGCGTTATGCGCGACGGCCACGGCCAGCGGCAGGTGGAACAGCACATTGCTGATGCCCAGGCCGACCTGCAGCGCCAGTACCAGCAATATCCATCGGGCCAGGCCGGTCAGGCCACAACGGTGCAGCTTCCAGCTGAGCACCAGCAGCACGCAGGTCACCAGCAGTGCACCCAGGCGGTGGCTGATGTGAATGGCCGTGCGCGCATCGCTGTCCAGCTGCCCGCCGAGGTAATTGGGGCCGACATGCTGGGTCAGGTGAAAACCGTTGCTGAAATCCGCTGCCGGCCACCACTGGCCATGGCAAGTCGGCAGGTCAATGCAGGCGACCGCCGCGTAGTTGGAGCTGACCCAGCCGCCCAGGGCGATCTGGCCAATCACCACCAGCAGGGCCAACGCAGCTATCCGTCGAAGACTGAGTGGCAATTTCGGCAGGGGCGCAAAGACCCGGGATAGACGCAGCGATAGCAGGAACACCAGGCTCAGGGTGGTAAAGCCGCCCAGCAGGTGCGCGGTAACCACTTGCGGCCACAATTTGAGGGTGACGGTCCACATGCCGAACGCTGCCTGCGCCAGCACCACGCCCAGCAACAACAATGGCAGGCGATAAGGCTGGCCATCGCGGGCATGCCGGCGCAGCGCTTGCAGGGCAAGCAGGGCGATCACCACGGCGAGCGTGCCGGCAAAGTAGCGATGGACCATCTCGGCCCAGCCCTTGGCCTCTTCCACAGGGTGGTCGGGAAAATGCAATTCGGCATGAGCCAGCTGCGCTTCACTGTTCGGCACGCTGATGAAGCCATAGCAGCCAGGCCAGTCGGGGCAGCCGAGGCCGGCGTGGGTCAGACGGGTGTAGGCACCGAGCAGCACGACCAGCAGTGCCAGCAGGGTGGCGAACACAGCGAGGCGGAATCCGGGTCTGGCCATGGCAAGCTCCTAGCCGATATTGGACAGCTTGAGCAGGTGACGCAGGTCGTCGAGCACGTGCTTGCCGTTGACCTTGCCGTCGTAGCGCAGCACCAGGTTGCCGTGCGGGTCGACAATCCACAGTTGCGGGCCGGGTTCACCGACCTTTTGCAGATAGCGCGGGGCATCCAGTGGATAGCGTTGCAACTGTGGATACTCACGCCCCAGCAGCGCCTGATAGTCGCTGGACAACGGCTGGGCGGCGGCCAAGGCATGGCTGGCTCGGCCGGCGTCGCGGCCCAGGCCGACCTGGATCTGCCGCACCAGGTACACCAGGCGTTGGCAATCTTCAGCGCAAGCATCGGGCGCAGTCACCAGCAGTTGCCAACGCGGGTCCTCGCCTGCAATGCCTATATCGGCGCGGCTCTCGCCATTGCCGATCATCGCGCCGTGGTAGCTGCGGCCTTCGGGCACCCAGAACTGGAGTTTGTACATGCAGGTGGCCAGGATCATTGGCCCGAGCACCACCAGCAGGATCAAGATCAGCTGCAAACGCCCGCGGGCTCTGGGCTTGCTACGTTCAGGCAGGTCCAGTGGAGTGGCGGTGGCCATGCTGTTTCTCCTTGTTGTTGTGCCAGCCGAAATAGAGGTAGAGCAGCACCAGAGCAATGGCCAGTGCGAACCACTGCACGGCGTAACCGAGGTGTTTTTCCGGGCCCATGGCGACAATCGGCCAGTCCAGCCGATACGTAGCCGGGCCGGGTTCCAGGCGTAACTCATGGACAAAGCCTTCGCGATCGAGCTGCTGCCACACTTGAGCCGCGTCGATTGCATTGAGCAGGTGCGGCCATTGGCCCCCGACAGGGTCGGGGTGGAGCTGGAAACTGCTGCCTGGCGCCACATACACCGACGCGTTCAGCGCCAGGGCCTGCTCGGGGGTGTCGAAATGCACCGGCACGCGACGGTCCGGCCATGGCAACCAGCCACGGTTGACCAGCAGCCACAGACCACTGGCCTGGTCATGGAAGGGTTGCAACAGCTCGACGCCGGCCTGGCCGTCACGCATGCGGTTGTCCAGCAGCACGCTGTGCGCGGCGTCAAAACGGCCGTAGAGGTGGACCCGGCGGTAGGCCGGGTCAGGCGTCTGCAACAACTGGGTGGTGGCCAACGGGGCATCGACCTCACGCTGGGCATAGACCTCCAGCAGGACGCGCTTCTCTTCAGCCCGGCCAAGCTGCCAGCAGCCAAGCGCGATCAGCCCCGGCAGCAGCGCGAGCACTACCAGAGTCGGTATCCAGCCTGGGCGGAACCGCCTCATCGCAGCCTCGCCGGGCCAATCGCTATACTTATCCACATCACCGCATCCCCCCGGGAGTATCGCCATGCTCAAGGCCGCGATTGTCCTGATGCTGTTGGCCACGGTCGCCAGCCTGTTCAGTGGCCTGGTGTTTCTGGTCAAGGACGATGAAAACTCAACCCGCCTGCTCAAGGCCCTGACCGTGCGGGTGGCCCTCGCCACCCTGACCATCGGCCTGGTGGCCTGGGGCTTCATCAGTGGCCAGCTGGTGTCTCACGCACCGTTCTGATCACAGCACATACACAAAGATGAACAGCCCGACCCACACCACATCGACGAAGTGCCAGTACCAGCTCGCTGCCTCGAAACCGAAGTGTTTGTCGGGGTTGAAGTGCCCGCGCAGGATGCGCACGAACATCACGATCAGGATGATCGTGCCCAAGGTCACATGGGCCCCGTGGAAGCCGGTGAGCATGAAGAACGTCGCGCCATAGATGCCCGAGCCCAGGGTCAGCCCCAGCTTGGTGTAGGCCTCGTGGTACTCGTAGGCCTGCAGCGTGATGAAGCTGATACCCAGCAGGATGGTCAGCGCCATCCAGAATTTCAGCGGCCCACGATGGTCTCGGCGCAGGGCGTGGTGGGCGAGGGTAATGGTCACGCTGGAGCTGACCAGCAGGATGGTATTGATCAGCGGCAGGTGCCAGGGGTCGATCACTTCCTTGGGCGGCGGGAACAGTTTCGGGTCGGGCGTGTGCAACAGCGGCCAGGTAAACTCGAACGTCGGCCACAGCATGTGCGCAACCCCTTTGGCCCCATCTCCCCCCAGCCACGGCCCGGCGAGCACCCGCACATAGAACAGGGCACCGAAGAAGGCCAGGAAGAACATCACTTCCGAGAAGATGAACCAGCTCATGCCCCAGCGGAACGAACGGTCCAGCTGCGGGCTGTACAGCCCGGCCCGGCTCTCGCGGACCACCGAGCCGAACCAGCCGAACAGCATGTAGGCCAGGAACAGCGCACCGACGAAGAAGATCAGCGGCCCGTGCGACGCGGGGTGGCCGGCCTTCATGTCGTTGAACCAGGTGCCAAGCCCGAACACCGTGATGAACATGCCGATGGTGGCGATGATCGGCCATTTGCTCTGCGCCGGAACATAGTAGTGCTCATGACTTGCCATTGCTGTTCTCCTTCCCTCAACGGGCGCCCTGGACGTCCTGTACCGCGGCATGGGCGACCGGCGGGTGACGCGCAGTGATGTCGAACAAGGTGTAGGCCAGTGTCAGGTGTTTCACGCTGGCCGGCAGGTCGCGGTCGACGATGAAGCGCACCGGCATCTCGATGCGTTCGCCAGGCTGCAGCACCTGCTGGGTAAAGCAGAAGCACTCGGTCTTGTGGAAGTACGCCGCGGCCTCGGCCGGGGTGATGCTGGGTATCGCTTGCGCACTCATCGGCCGGTTGGTCGGGTTGTGCGCGATGAAGATCATCTGGTTCACCGCTCCCGGGTTCACCTCGAGCTCGTCAGCGGTGGAGTAGAAGTCCCAGACCATGTCGCTGGCGTTGGTCGACATGAACTGCACCCGCACCGAACGCGTCGGGTCGCTGACCTGGCTGCCCTCGTACTGCCCGCCCGTCTTGCCGTTGATGCCGAAGGCCTTGCACATCACGTCATACATCGGCACCAGGGCAAAGCCGAAGCCGAACATCACCACCGTCAGCAGCAGCAGGCGGGTGACCAGGCGCTTGAGCGACGAGCCCTTCATGGCGGCGCTCCTACTTCACGTCCGGCGGGGTCTGGAAGGTGTGGTATGGCGCTGGCGAGGGGATCGACCATTCCAGGCCCTCGGCGCCATCCCAGGGCTTGGCCGGGGCGGGTGCGCCGCCACGGATGCACTTGATGACGATGAACAGGAACAACAGCTGCGTAGTACCGAACAGGAAGGCGCCGATCGACGACACCATGTTGAAGTCGGCGAACTGCAGGTTGTAGTCGGGGATACGCCGCGGCATGCCGGCCAACCCCACGAAGTGCATGGGGAAGAAGGCCATGTTCATGCCGACGAACGAGAGCCAGAAGTGCAGCTTGCCGAGGGTTTCGTCATACATGTGGCCAGTCCATTTCGGCAGCCAGTAATAGGCCGAGGCAAAGATGCCGAAAATCGCCCCGGGCACCAGCACATAGTGGAAGTGCGCCACCACGAAATAGGTGTCGTGGTACTGGAAGTCCGCCGGGGCGATGGCCAGCATCAACCCCGAGAAGCCGCCGATGGTGAACAGGATGACGAAAGCGATGGCGAACAGCATCGGTGTCTCGAAGCTCAGCGAGCCCTCCCACATGGTGCTGACCCAGTTGAACACCTTCACCCCGGTGGGCACGGCGATGAGCATGGTGGCGTACATGAAGAACAGCTCGCCGACCACCGGGATGCCCACCACGAACATGTGGTGGGCCCAGACGATGAACGAGAGGAAGGCAATCGCGCCGGTGGCATAGACCATCGAGGTGTAGCCGAACAGCGGCTTGCGCGAGAACGCCGGGATGATCGAGCTGACCGCACCGAACGCCGGCAGGATCATGATGTACACCTCGGGGTGGCCGAAGAACCAGAACACATGCTGGAACAGCACCGGGTCACCGCCACCGGCGGCGCTGAAGAAGCTGGTGCCGAAATGGATGTCCATCAGCATCATGGTCACTACCCCGGCCAGCACCGGCATCACCGCGATCAGCAGGAATGCGGTGATCAGCCAGGTCCAGACGAACAGCGGCATTTTCATCAGGGTCATGCCCGGGGCGCGCAGGTTGAGGATGGTGGCGATCACGTTGATCGCGCCCATGATCGAGCTGATGCCCATCAGGTGGATGGCAAAGATGAAGAAGGTGACGCTGGCCGGCGCATAAGTGGTCGACAGCGGGGCGTAGAAGGTCCAGCCGAAGTTCGGCCCGCCGCCCGGGCTGAACAGGGTCGAGACCAGCAACAGGAAGGCCGCTGGCAATAGCCAGAAGCTGAAGTTGTTCATGCGCGGCAGGGCCATGTCTGGCGCGGCGATCATCAGCGGGATCATCCAGTTGGCCAGGCCGACGAACGCCGGCATCACCGCGCCGAAGACCATGATCAGGCCATGCATGGTGGTCATCTGGTTGAAGAACGCCGGCTCGACGATCTGCAACCCGGGCTGGAACAGCTCGGCGCGAATTACCATGGCGAACGAGCCGCCGAGCAGGAACATCATGAAGGCGAACCACAGGTACATCGTGCCGATGTCTTTGTGGTTGGTGGTCAGCACCCAGCGCATCAGGCCCTTGGCCGGGCCGTGGGCTTGGTCATGGCCGTGGGCGTGGTCGTCGATCACTGCACTCATGTCCTGTCTCCTGCAATCCACTGATTGCCGCGCAAAACCCGGTTCACTTGGCTTCTGCCTGCTTGAGCGCCAGCACGTCCTTCGGCGTGACCATGTCGCCCTTGTTGTTGCCCCAGGCGTTACGCTCGTAGGTGACCACGGCGGCGATGTCGACTTCCGAGAGCTGCTTGCCGAACGCGGCCATTGCGGTGCCGGGGCGGCCATGGAACACCACGCCCAGATGGTCTTCCTTCGGCCCGGTGGCCACTTTCGATCCCTTGAGCGCCGGGAACATCGGTGGCAGGCCCTGGCCCTCGGCCTGGTGACAGGCCACGCAGGTGGTGTGGTAGACCTTGTCGCCACGCTCGACCAGTTCTTCGAGGGTCCAGTCCTTGCTGGTCAGCTCCTTGAGCTTGGCCGCCTCGGCCTTGCGCTCTCCGAGCCAGGTGTCGTAGTCAGCCTTGGTCTTGACCTCGACCACCACCGGCATGAAGCCGTGGTCCTTGCCGCACAGCTCGGTGCACTGGCCGCGGTAGATGCCGGGCTTCTCGATACGGGTCCAGGCTTCGTTGACGAAGCCAGGGATGGCGTCGCGCTTGACCGCGAAGGCCGGCACCCACCAGGAGTGGATGACGTCGGCGGCGGTCACCAGGAAGCGCACCTTGACCCCCACCGGCAGTACCAGCGGCTGGTCGACTTCGAGCAGGTAGTGCTCGTCCTTGGGTGCCGTGTTGTGAATCTGATCAGCCGGCGTGGCCAGGTTGCTGAAGAACTCCACGTCCTGGCCCAGGTATTTGTAGTGCCACTTCCACTGGTAGCCGGTGACCTGGATATCGATGTCCGATTCGCTGGCGTCGTAAATGTCGATCAGGGTCTTGGTGGCCGGAATGGCCATGGCTACCAGAATCAGGAAGGGGACGATGGTCCAGAGGATTTCTACCCAGGTGTGCTCGTGGAAATGAGCTGGCTGCTGGCCGGTGGAGCGGCGGTGGATGACCATCGACCAGAACATCGCGCCGAAAACCACGACGCCGATGATCACGCAGATCCAGAAGATCGTCATGTGCAGGTCGAACACGGCGTTGGAGACTTCCGTCGCCCCCGGGTGCATGTTCACGGTCCAGGCGGCGTTGGCCTGACCAAGAACCGACCACAACAGCAGGCCCATCCAGACAGGTGGATGTCGCATCATTGCGGGTTCCCCTTCTCGTTCTTGTAGTCCCGGAGGCATGGCCTGCGGCAAGAGGGAACGGCGGTCAAGACTGCCTGGCTTCGACGACCGAGCCCCTGCAAAAAGCAGTCGGGCCTCATCAACGAATCACGTTCAACCGGAGTATAGACAGCGACCAATGGCACGCAACGACGCGGGTGAAATCAACCTCAAGAATCACCGAAACCCGAGCAAAAGCCCGGGCTTGAGCGGTCATGGCAAAATAGTGGCGACCGCATATGCCGAACTGCGCACACGTTTGCGGAATTTATAACAAATGCGTCTTAGGTATTCTGTATACCGAGCTAACTTAGTGTCTTCCGTTTGAAACGTCTTGTCCCTGGAGTTGTCATGAACATCGCTGCTGTACGCGAGCAGATTAGCCAAGCCCACGATCACGAACGCCGCACCGGCCAACTGAAAGAGCGTCTCGAGCTGCAACTGCCTCACCTGCACCCCTCGATCCAACTGCCTGAGCAGGACGCCCAGGGTACTTTGGCGCGCTTCGTCAGCGCTTATATCGATCAGGTCCCGGAGCTGCTGGAGGCCGCCCACACTGTGGCGCGCGAAGCCGGGATCGAATCGCAGATCAAACCTGTACTGAAAATTGCAGAAGCCTATTTCCTGCAGCCACCGAACGTGATGCAGGGGCACGTAGGCCTCGACTGTCTGCTGGATGAGGCCTATCTGGCACACCGCCTGGTGGAGGAGGTCAACGACCTGTATATCCGCCACTTCCAGCAACCGCTGATCCCCGTCGATACCACGGTGGCCAACCTGATCGCCCACCAGCTGATCGGCGAAACCTTCGCCAACCAGTTGGATGAGGTGGTGCACCATTCGGTGGACGAGATGCTCGACGATGAAAGCTTTGCCGCAGAGTCGGTGGAAGCCTACCGCGAAACCCTCAGCAGCCCGCAGACGGGTGAGGCGTGGAAGCGCTGGCCGTGCCTGTCGCGCCAGCTGAACGTGGAGTTCGGCCGGGCCAGCGCCTGACCTGTCGAGCCGTTGGGGAAACCCCTCCCGCTGCTGTCTCTGCGCCTTCGTTCATTACTGTCATCGGCCGCCTCACGGCGGCCTTTTCCATTCATGGGTGATGACAATGACGATCAGTAGAAACTCGACCTTTACCAGACTGCTGCGGGCCACCTATCGCACGGTATGGGGCAATTGGGGCCTCGATCCCTCCATCAAACCGGGTGCGGTCGGCATCGTCGACGCCAATTCCGGCGACTTCAGGCTCGTGGCCGATTGCCTGCCCGGCGTCGAGCTGAGCAAGAGCGAGCAAAGTCGAAAGTGGGACTTCACTTCCCTCGGCGTGACCCGCAGCAGCATTTACGCTGACGTCGAAGGACTGATCCACGACCCGAACACCGGCGCCGAGGTCAAACCTGATGCCACGCTGCTATGGACCTTTGACAAAGAGGATTCCATCGCCTCGGAATTCGCGATCAGCGGTGTACACACCATCAGCAACCTGGCCATCCTGGACGACCAGTACGAGTGGCTGCACGCCCAGGCGCGCAAGATGAACATGGCCACCGACACCGGTATCTCCGAGGGGTTTGGCGTGGTGACTTCGGTCACCTACGCCAGCAGTGGCCTGAATTTGGCGTCGAAGACAAGCAACGCCCGCTTCAGCGTCTCTGGTAGCGCAAGCGGACTCAACCGCCTGCTGGGTAATGACGGTATCACCGGCAAGGGCAAGGCAAGCTACGTGTTCACCAGCAACTCCACTGAAGTCGAGTCACATACCTTGCCGGCCAAAAGCGGGGAAGTGGCAACCGACCCCCTGCCGGTCGCCTATACCTTTGCCTCGTTCGCAGACAGCCGGGTGCTGATCCCGAGCTGGGTCGGCAAGATCGGCGTGCTGAAGCTGCTGGTGGACAGCAAGATTTCGTCCTTCACCACCTACACCACCAAGGTCACGCTGTCCTATCAAACCCCCACCGGCCCGGTCGAGGATTGCCGGACCGTGATCGGTGGGAGTTCGGCCACCTTCGGTGACATTCCCCTGAGCGCTACTGAAATGGTGCTGACAGCGGAATTCATCAACATCGGCGCCAACACCTGCATGTCGATGAAGTGGAACACGCCCGCCAGCGAGTGGCTGGACGGTACCCGTACCGTGAACCTCACCGGTACCTGGCCCGGCGCACCGAAAATAACCGAGGTGGTGAGCTGACCTCAGGTCCCCGCCACGCTGCGTAGACGCCCCTCCAGCCTGCGCTTGAGCCCGCGCTGCTCAATGCGCAGGTGCGAGCCGCTGCTCTTGCTCCAGTCCTCCAGCAACTCCAGGCATGAATGGTCGATGTAGGTCAGGTTGGCCAGCGGCACATGCAAGGTACTGCCGGCGGGCACGGTATCCAGCACCTGGGTCAGCGCCGGCACCTTGAGAAAGGTAGCGGCGCCACTCAGGCGCAGTTCCATATGGCCGCTGGGCTTGAGCGCGACGAGGCAGATTTTCAGGCGCGCGGCCTTGAACGCCAGCTTCAGCAGGGTCAGGGCAAAGCCCAGCAGAACACCCGTCAACAGGTCGGTGAAGATGATCGCCATGGCCGTCGCCACGTAGGTGAACATCGGCATCCGCCCGTAGCGGCGCAAGCCTCGCAGCGCCTTGAAGTCGACCAGCTTGATACCGGTGTAGACCAGCACACCGGCCAGGCTCGCCACCGGAATCTGCTGCAGCACGCTGCTCAGTACCACCACGAACGCCAGCAACCACAAGCCATGCAGGATGGCGGAGGCACGGGTTTGCGCGCCTGCCTGGACATTGGCCGAGCTACGCACCATGACGCCTGTCATCGGCAGCGCCCCTAGCAGCCCGCAAAGCATGTTGCCAATGCCTTGGGCCGAAAGCTCACGATCAAAGTCCGAACGCTGGCCGCTGTGCATGCGATCGACGGCTGCCGCCGATAACAGGGTTTCGGCACTGGCGATGAAGGCCAGGGCAAACGCCGCCACCAGCAGGGTAGGGTCGGCGAGTTTCATCAGGTCGTCCGGGCGGACCCAGTCGATGGCTTCGGACAGGTCTGCCGGGACTACCACCCGGTTGACCGGCAGTGCCAGCCACATGGCAATGGCGGTCATTGCCGCAACACCCAGCAACGCACCGGGTACGAAGCGCAGCCTCTGCGGCCGCAGGCGCTCCCAGGCCCACATGATGGCAATGGTACCGAGCCCGAGCGCACCGGCCATCCAGCCTGAACCTGCACGCTCCAGCGGCAGGGCCGCACTCAGGGTTGCAGGAAACTCCAACAGGTTCTGCAGGCCCGATGCCTGTGGCGCCGTGTCGAACATGACATGCACCTGCGACAGCACGATCAGCACCCCGATACCGGCGAGCATGCCGTACACCACGGCGGGCGCCGTGACACGGAACCAGCACCCCAGGCGCAAGCGCCCGGCCAGCAGTTGCAGAACCCCCGCCAGCAGCAAGATCGGCCCGAGCATGGCCATGCCGTGCTGGCGCACCAGTTCGAACACCAGCACTGCCAGGCCAGCCGCCGGGCCGCTGACCTGCAAGGGCGAACCCGCCAGGAATCCAACCACGATACCGCCGATAATGCCGGTGATCAGGCCCTTGGCCGGCGGCATGCCTGAGGCAATCGCAATACCCATGCATAAAGGCAGAGCGACCAGGAAGACCACCACCGACGCCAGCAACTCGCGCGGCAGGGCCGCTTTCAACTGTGTCATGTTCACCATCGTTCTCCTTTCTCTGTCGCACGGCCATTCCCCTGGCCGTGGGCACATGTGGACCCTGACGAGCGCGCAGGCGCCAGCCGCCAGCGCGTTCGCCGGCAGGATAGTCAGGGCATTTTCAAGGCAGCCGAAGGCCGCGCCACACCCGCGATGGGTGCAGCCGGCTATTCAAGGATCAGCTGTGGACGGGTCGCTTAGTAGCGGCCTCTCGGAGTAGCGCAGGGCACGGGCTCGCCTGCGGTCAGTGGCATGAAGCTGTCACTGGCGGCATCGTAGGCCTCGATCTTGCTGGTCTCGATGTCGTAGACCCAGCCATGGATGAACAGCTCACCTGCTGCCAGGCGCGAAGCCACCGACGGGTGGGTGCGCAGGTGATGCAGCTGGGCGATGACGTTTTCCTTGGTCAGCACCTGCATGGTTTCGTGCTCGCTGCCGCAGGAGCAATTGTTCTCGACCACGGTGCGAGCCACTTCGGCGTGACGCAACCAGGCGGAAACGGTCGGCATCTTGGTCAGCGATTGCGGGTTCAGCACGGCACGCATGGCACCGCAGTCGGAATGGCCGCACACAATGATGTGGTGCACCTTCAGCGCCAGCACTGCGTACTCGATCGCGCTGGAAACGCCGCCGTTCATCTGGCCATACGGCGGAACCACGTTACCGACGTTACGGGTCACGAACAGGTCGCCCGGCGAGCTCTGGGTAATCAGCTCGGGAACGATACGCGAGTCGGCACAGGTGATGAACATGGCGCGCGGGGTTTGCGCGGTGGCGAGCTTCTTGAACAGCTCCTGCTGCTCGGGGAAGACGTCATGGTGAAAGCGCAGGAAGCCGTCGACGATGTGCTTCAGGGCGGCATCGGCGCTCTCCGCTGGAGCTGGCGGAACGACCTTGGATGGGTCCTTTACGGGCATGATTCATCCTCTTGACGGTGTGTAGGTAAATCCATTTTACCGGTGAAAGATTCTGGCTATGCGCAGATTTAGATGACACGCACGGGCGATAAATCACAGTCTTCGTTGACTGGACTCCTACGCTAGCGAGGAAAACTTAACTGAAACTTAATTCGGAGGCTCTAGAACGGGTGTTCCAGATCGAAAAGGCGGGACCTGAATAATAGCAAAAAAGCATCAACTGCCAAGAGCCATTAGCACAATTATCATCTCGGATTAGTTGAGCTGGGGATGGCCCCGTTCATCAGAACAGCGCCATTTGCCCGCCCGGCGGGCAGAAGGCCGAGCAGTCAAGGGCCTGTGCCTCGCGCCCGGCAAAGTCCAGGCGCTTCATCGCCTTGGCAAAACGTTGTGCGAGCAATTCGGCAAAGACCCCTTCGCCACGCATCCGCGCACCAAAGCGGCTGTCATACAACTCGCCACCTCGGCTCTGGCGTATCAGGCTCAGCACATGGGCTGCCCGTTGCGGGTAATGGTCCTGCAACCACTGTTCGAACAATGGCGCCACTTCCAGCGGCAAGCGCAGCATCATGTAGGCGGCGCTCTGTGCACCCGCCTCCTTGGCGGCCTCCAGCAGCTGCTCCAGTTCGCTGTCGTTGATCATCGGAATCATCGGCGAACACAAGACGCCTACCGGCACGCCGGCTTCGCGCAAGACGCGAATGGCCCGCAACCTCGCCTTGGGTGAGGCCGCGCGCGGCTCGAGCACCCGCTTGAGATCATCGTCCAGGGTGGTGAGGCTGATCATCACCCGTGCCAGGCGCTGACTGGCCATCTCGGCCAGCAGGTCGAGGTCGCGCAAAACCAGCGCGCCCTTGGTGACGATGGTCACCGGATGGCGAAAACGCAACAGCACTTCCAGCACCTCACGTGTCAGCTGTTGCTCACGCTCGATGGGCTGATAGGGGTCGGTGTTGGAGCCGAGGTTGATCGGCGCACAGACGTAGCCCGGTTTGCTCAACTGCTGTGCAAGCACCTCGGCGGCATTGGTCTTGGCTATCAGCTTGGTCTCGAAATCCAGGCCCGGGGAGAGATCCCAGTAGGCATGCGAAGGGCGGGCATAGCAGTAGATGCAGCCATGCTCGCAACCTCGGTAAGGATTGATGGAACGGTCGAAGGGCAGGTCCGGTGAGGTATTGCGGCTGATGACCGACTTTGCTGTTTCAATCCGCACCTCGGTACCCTGTGTCTGCGGAACTTCTTGATACCAGCCGTCATCCTCGGCCACCGAATGGCTCGGCGCGAAGCGGTTGTGCGGATTGTGCGCCGTGCCACGGCCCTTTTGCGGTGCTGGAGGAATCATGGCCTACCCCGATACTGTATTCATATACAGTATCGGGTGTGCAACGATCTTTCCAGCACCTCCGGTCAGCACAGCCTCCTCAGGCCAAACCATGCCAGTGCAGGTAAGGCCCGAGATCGACCGCTCGCCCGAGAAACGCTTCAATGCCTGTCAACAATGGACGCGCCGAGCCATGGGCGAGCAATTCTTCTTGCAGTGCCCGCCCCGTTGCACGGTCCAGCAAGCCGTTTGCCCTGAACCGCGAGAACAGATCGAAAGCATGCACATCGGACCACACGTACGCGTAGTAGCCGGCATCGTAGTGGTTAACCAGGTAATCGAATGCATGCGCCGGGTGCTCGAAATCCTCCAGAGGCCAGTAGCCGCAAAGCTCCCGGGCAGCATCCAGCCTCTGCTGCAGGCTCTTGCCGTCATCCGGCGAGGCATGCAGGTCCAGGTCGAACAACGCCATCAGCAGATTCTGCGCGGCGCCTTCGACCTCTTCTCGTTGCAATGCAGCCAGCAGCGTTCTGGTTTCTTCCAGGCCCAGTTTCTCGCCGGAATCCTTGTGTGACGAGATATCGACCAGATAATCGGCCTCCCACGCCCAACGTTCCAGCAGCTTGCCGTACATTTCCACACCATCGGTGCCCAACAGGCTCACCGCAGAGCCGACGTGGGTCGTGGTGCGCACCAGCAGATGGTGCAATGCGTGCCCGAATTCGTGATGGATCTTGCGCAGTGCGAGGTGGTCGAGCAGTGGCGACTCTTGGCCGAGACCAGCAGGCACATCGGTAAACACCATCACCACCGCCGCCTGATAGACACCTTCGGCATCGACCCGGCGATTGCGCACATAGCGCGTCTCGACCAGATCGGCCTGTTTACCAGGGTACTGAACGGCATCCAGATACAGCAGCCCAAGGCAGGCATGGTCTTGCCAGACTTCAAAAGCCATCACGCTCTCGTGCCAGGTCGCGATCGGGCTGGCGTCGTTACCAGCCTTGAGCGTCAAGCCAAACACCTGCTGCGCCATGCGTGCCAGGCTGGCGACCACATTGGCCAGCGGGAAATACTCGCGAAACGTTGCCATTGGCAGCGACGCCTGCGCGGTGTCGCCAGCCCTGTGTACATACAGCCGATCCCAGGGCCGCACCTGGTCGATCCCGAGACCCTCGGCGCGAGCATCCAGCAGCAGGCGCAACTGGCCCATCGCGGGTTTGATGTTGCCGGCCAAGGTCTGCAGGAAGCTTTGTACCTGATCAAGGCTGCCGGCACTTTTCTCGCGCAGGCTCAGCGATGCGTGATCGGAAAAGCCCAGCAATTTCGCTTTTTCTGCGCGAGCGGTTGCCAGCTCTGCAAGGATTTTCCCGTTATCCTGCGAATCGTCCGCGCTGACTCCACGCGTGTGATATCGGCGATAAACGGCCTCACGCAGTTCCCGATTGCTGGCCACGGCCATTACGTCACGGGTCCAGTGGTCGTCCGCCGGGATCAGCCAGCCTGGCGTACCGGAAGCTTCGGCGTTGGCGCGCAGTTCTTCGCGCATGCGCGGGCTGAGCCCACCCAGCAGCTGCTCATCCGACACATGGACACCGTCCCGGGCGATGTTGGCCCGGTAGCGGGCCTCCAGATCCTGGATCCTGGCTTGCGCATCCGCCAGCACTTGCAACTCGGCCTCATCGAGCAAGGCGCCCTTGAGCGTGAATTGCCTGATGTACCAATGGATGACTGCGCGTTCATGCGCATCCAGGTTCTGGCCCTGGGGGCTCTGAGACAGCTGAACGTAGCAAGCCCGCAACGCCTTGTTCGACAGTTTCTGTTCATAGCGAAGTATCAGCTTGCCATACAGCTCACCCAGCAGCGCGGCCCAGGTGTCACCTTTGAAGGTAAGCGGGGAGGCAGCGAACAGCACAGCCTGCAGTTGCGCATCCAATGCATCCACCGCCAGCACCAGATCGTCCCAGGTCGGCAATGTTTGTTGTGCGGCGATGATCCGCTCGATGCCCTGCTGATGGGCATCGAGCGCCAAATCGAATGCAGCGCGCAGGTTATCCAGCGTCACCGCCGCATAATCGACCGGTGTACCGCTGCCTTGCAGCAATGGATTGGAGTTTTGCATGGCACATCACCTTGTTCTGTTCGAGGAACAAGCGAGTTTGCTATGCAGGAAAAAAGCGGGGGGCTGACTATCTAACACCCCGGGCACATGCCTGCCCGGGCACCAGGCCCGGGCAGCACGACGGCTTCACTCAGCCGGTTTCTTCAGCTTCGGGTTGGGGAAGAACTGCACGGTCTGGACCTTGGCCGGCGCAGCCTTGGGCGCCAGCTGGTTGACCCGCGTGCCGAGCTCCTTGGGCACCGACAGGCCCTGCTCGTTGAGGGTGTCGGTGAAGCCGCAAGCCACGCACTCACGGTGCGGCACGTCGTCTTCGCTCCACATCATCAGCTTGTCGGGCTCGCTGCACGCCGGGCACACAGCCCCGGCGATGAAGCGCTTCTTGGTCTTGTTCACAACTACCTCGCTCATGCTGCCGCGTCCTCGGTGAGGCCACTATGGCGCAGCAATGCATCAATGGAAGGCTCGCGCCCACGGAAGTCCACGAACAGCTCCATGGGTTCGCGCGAACCGCCACGGGCCAGGATCGCTTCACGGAACGCGCGGCCGGTCTCGGCATTGAGCACGCCTTCTTCCTCGAAGCGCGAGAAGGCATCGGCCGACAGCACTTCAGCCCACTTGTAGCTGTAGTAGCCCGCCGCGTAACCGCCCGCGAAGATGTGCGCGAAGCTATTGGGGAAACGGTTGTAGGCCGGTGGGCGCATCACCGAAACTTCGTCGCGTACGCCTTCAAGTACCTGCAGCACGCTGCGGCCGTCACCGTGGCTGGCGTGCAGCTCGAAGTCGAACAGCGAGAACTCCAGCTGGCGCACCATCATCATGCCCGATTGGAAGTTTTTCGCGGCGAGCATCTTGTCCAGCAGGTCCTGAGGCAGGGCCGCGCCGGTTTCGTAGTGGCCGGAGATCAATGCCAGGCCTTCCGGCTCCCAGCACCAGTTCTCCATGAACTGGCTTGGCAGCTCGACCGCGTCCCAGGCCACGCCATTGATGCCGGACACACCGGCATGCTCGATGCGGGTCAGCATGTGGTGCAGGCCGTGACCGAACTCGTGGAACAGCGTGGTGACCTCATCATGGGTCAGCAGCGCAGGCTTGCCAGGCGCGGCCGGGGTGAAGTTGCACACCAGGTTGGCCACCGGGCTCTGCAGCTCGCCGCCTGCTGTACGGCGACGGTCACGGGCGCCGTCCATCCAGGCACCGCCACGCTTGTTGGCGCGGGCATAGAGGTCGAAGAAGAAGCGGCCGACGTGCTGGCCGTTTTCCTTGATCTCGAACAGGCGCACGTCCGGGTGCCAGCTGTCGAAGCCTTTCAGTTCAGCGATTTCAATGCCGTACAGGCGCTGGACGATGCTGAAGAGGCCGCTGAGCACCTTGTCGATCGGGAAGTAGGCACGCAGGGTCTCCTGCGACACGCTGTAACGCTGCTCGCGCAGCTTCTCGCCGAAATAACCGGCGTCCCAGCTGGCCAGTTCAGGGCAGCCCTGCTCGGCGGCGTAGGCCTTGAGCTGCTCCAGGTCCTGGGCGGCAAACGGCTTGGAACGCTTGGCCAGGTCGCGCAGGAAGCTCAGCACCTGGTCGCTGGACTCGGCCATCTTGGTCGCCAGGCTCAGCTCGGCGTAATTCTTGTAGCCCAGCAGCCCGGCCAGTTCCTGGCGCAGGTCGAGGATCTGCTGCATCACCGGGCCGTTGTCGAACTGGCCGGCGTTCGGGCCTTGGTCCGAGGCACGGGTGCAGTAGGCCGCGTACAGCTCTTCACGCAGGGCGCGGTCGCTGGCGTAGGTCATCACCGCATAGTAGCTGGGGAATTCAAGGGTGATCAGCCAGCCGTCGAGGCCCTTGGCCTGGGCGGCAGCGGCCATCTGCGCCTTGGCAGAGTCAGTCAGACCGGCCAGTGCGGCTTCATCGGTGACGTGCTTGGTCCAGGCCTGGGTGGCGTCAAGCAGCTGGTTGGAGAAGCGGCTGCCCAGCTCGCTCAGCTTGCTCTGCACCTCGGCATAACGCTGCTGCTGGTCAGCCGGCAGATCGATACCCGACAGGCGGAAGTCACGCAGAGCGTGGTCGAGGATAGTCTTCTGCGCCACGTCGAAGCCAGCGGCTTCCGGGCTGTTGGCCAGTGCCTGATAGGCATCGAACAGCGCACGGTTCTGGCCCAGTTCGGTAGAGTAGGCGCTCAGCGCTGGCAGGCAGGACTCGTAGGCCTCGCGCAACTCTTGGCTGTTGCACACCGCATTGAGGTGACTGACCGGGCTCCAGGCGGCAGCCAGGCGGTCGTTCAGTTCGTCCATGGCCAGCACCAGGCCGGCCCAGGTCGGTTTGTCGCCCTGCTGTTCGAGGATCTCGGCAATGGCTTTACGGTTGTCGGCCAGGATCGCTTCGATCGCCGGCAACACGTGTTCGGCACGGATTTGCGAGAAGGGCGGCAGATCGTAGGACTGCAGAAGTGGGTTGTTCGCACTCACGGTTTGGATACCTTGGCAGAAGAAACACTGCCCCATCTTAATTACAATCGACGCCGACCGCAGCAGGCAGCCAGCCTATCGGCACAGATGAGAGACGCTATCATGGCCATCCGCAGCTTCCAGCAACACACTCCGAAAGTGGGACCCAGGGCGTTTGTCGACCGTTCGGCGGTGGTCCTGGGCGACGTCGAAATCGGTGAGGACAGCTCTGTCTGGCCGCTGACGGTGATCCGCGGCGACATGCACCGCATCCGCATCGGCGCGCGCACCAGCGTGCAGGACGGCAGCGTGCTGCACATCACCCACGCAGGCCCGTTCAACCCCGACGGCTTCCCGCTGATCATCGGCGACGAGGTGACCATTGGTCACAAGGTCATGCTGCATGGCTGCACCCTGGGCAACCGCATCCTGGTCGGCATGGGCAGCACGATCATGGATGGCGCCATCGTCGAAGACGAAGTGATCATCGGTGCCGGTAGCCTGGTGCCGCCCGGCAAGCGCCTGGTCAGCGGCTACCTGTACATGGGCAGCCCGGTGAAGCAGGTGCGCCCGCTGAACGATCAGGAGCATGCCTTCTTCCCCTACAGTGCCGGCAACTACGTCAAGCTCAAGGACCAGCACCTGGCCGAAGGCTACGACCAACCTGAATGACCCACTTCGCGGTAAACCCGCGAACACGGCCACGCACGATTCAAGTGGAACCCATTACATGCACCAGCAGAATATCCTCTTCGACCTCGACGGCACCTTGACCGACCCGCGCCTGGGCATCACCCGCTCGATCCAGTACGCCTTGGCCAAGCTGGGCATCGACGAGCCTGACCTGACCCGCCTGGAACACTTCATCGGCCCGCCACTGCTACAGGCCTTCATGCAGTTCTACAGCTTCGATGAAGCCAGGGCGTGGGAAGCGGTGAACTTCTACCGGGAGCGTTTCCGCGTCACTGGCTTGTACGAGAACCTGGTGTTCGAAGGCGTGCCTGAGCTGCTCGAAGCCCTGAATGGCCAAGGCCGGACGCTGTATATCGCCACTTCCAAACCCTGGGAATTCGCACGGGAAATTGCCCGGCATTTCGCGTTCGATCACCATTTCAAGGTGATCTACGGCAGCGAACTGGATGGCACGCGGACCAACAAGGTCGAGCTGATCCGCCACCTGCTGGATGAGGAAGGGCTGGATCCGGCACAGACGCTGATGATCGGGGACCGTAAACATGACCTGATCGGTGCGCGCAGCAATGGTGTGCAGGCAGTTGCGGTGGGGTATGGGTTCGGTAGCCGGGAAGAGCTGGTGGCCGAAGCCCCGGCCTTCCACTTCGCGACAGTTGCAGAACTTCATCACGCCTTCTGCAACATCTGAGGGCCAGGGGGCTGCTCTGCAGCCCCGACGTTTCACAGATCACATCAACCGCTGCAATGCGGCCTTCCTGTCAGCAGCCGGCAACCGTCCAAGCTGCTCGACCCGCTCGTAAAATCGCCGCCAATCCCCGCCTGCTTCGCGGAACAGCGCAGCAAACGCCGGCACCCACTGGTCATAAAGCCCGAACGGCAGCAGCTTGGCATTGCTCAAGGGCGCATAGATCCAGGCGTCATAACGCTTGTCCCCGTTCCACTGGCTGTCCCTCAGCTGCTTGTACTCACTGCGCAAGCGCTCGAACTCAGCCTGCTTGGCCGCCCGTTTGTGCGCATCGTCCAAGGGCCCTGCATAAATCGCCTGCAACCGCTCGCGGCTGGCCAGCACCAACCGGGTGAACTGTTCGCTCTGCTGCGACTGATGCTCGCCGACCACCGCAAGCCCACGGGCCGCGCGCCATTGCCGCGTGCCCTCCTGCTCGACGAAGGTGGCAAACGACTCGTTGAATTCGGTGTCGTCCTGCACGTAAAAACGCTGATGAGCCAACTCATGGAAGATCAGCGTGGCCAGCCGCTCATCCCCCCAGCCGACCATCGAAGACAGAATCGGGTCATCGAACCAGCCCAGCGTCGAATAGGCTTCGACACCGCTCACGTAGACGTCCAGGCCTTGCTGACGCATCAACGCCGCCGCACCACGGGCCGCACCCTGGCGGTAGTAGCCGCGGTAAGCGACGCAGCCGGCAATGGGGAAACAGTGCGTCACCGGCTGCAGCGACAGCTCAGGTGTGGCGAACACATTCCACACCACGTAGGGGCGGTGCAGATCAGCGTAGAGCCGATAGCTTCGGTTATCAGGCAGTTTCAGCTGATCGCTGGCAAAAACCCGCGCTGCTTCGGCATGGGCGAGGCGGGTGCGCAATTGCGGGCTGCTGGCCGGGTCGGCGATCACTTTGTCCACAGGCTGGCGCGCCCGCAGCAGCTGCAATTGGCCTTCGGCCAGTTGGCCGTAATAGCCCACGGTGCTGCAACCGTTCAGCAGAAAGGCGCACAGCAGGGGAACCAAACGCCTGAAAACGCAGTCGAGTGGCCCAGGGCCTGAGCGCTTGAGAAGAACAAAGAGATCCATCTGGGGCTATCCAACCTGCTCATGGCCAATGCGCTCCAAGACTATCTCGCCGAGGGGGAGTTTCGCCATGCGTGCACTGTTGGTCGCCGGCTCACTGCTGCTGGTTTCTGCCTGTTCAACCCTGCCGGACCCAGACCCGAATCTGGCCTGGGTCGATCTGACCCCCTATGACGAAGCCTCGCTGGACGCCAAGCAGGTGGACGAGCGCGACTGGGCTGACACGCGCTATTTCGAGGTGCCGCCCGGCAGCCATGAGCTGACCGTGCGCTATCAGTTCCCGGTCGCGCCGAGCAATATCGGCCCGGTCGACGCGCCATTGTGGCGTGATTGCCAGGTCAAGCTGACCTTCAAGGACTTCAGCGCCGGGCAGCGCTACCAGCTGCAAGCCGGCAGCATCGGCTTCCGCCCCTGGATCAAGCTGTACGACCACCAGCAGAAACTGCTCGGGCAGGGCCTGCCAGCGGGTTGCCAACGCACCTGAAACGCACAAACGGCGCTATGCTTGTAACTCGTGTATCGCGAGTGGGAGTTTTGCCATGCGCCAGCCCATGATGCTGATCGCTCTCAGTGCCCTGGGGGCCTGCGCCAGCCCCTTGCCGCCCGTCGACCCCGCCAAGGCCTGGGTCGATCTCTACACCGTGACCCCTGGCCGCCTACTCATGGCCGACCGCCTTGACGGCCAGCGCCTGGACGACGGCCGCTACTTCCAGCTGACCCCAGGCAAGCATGAACTGGTGGTGCGGTTCGACTATGAGATCTATGCCGGCGGCATGCTGACCAGCCCCAAGGAGCGGACCTGCTACCTGACGGTGCGCTTCGACGATTTCAAGGCCGGTGAGCGTTATCGCCTGGAGGCGCGGGCACCGGTGATGGACCCGCAGGTGCTGCTCTACGACGCAAGCCGCAAGGTGGTGGTGAACGAGCCGAGCGACGTGTTCTGCATCCCGTAAGCATTGGGGCCGCATCGCGGCCCCAATCATTTATCGATCATTCTTCTGGTAAATGATCTTCTTCGTCCCGGCATCACAGCTGCCGACGATCATGTTCTGATCCTTGACCTCACTGTTGGGCACGATTTCCAGCGTGTAGGACGTCACACCCTGGGCCTGGATCTTGGCTTCGATCTCCGCCTTGAGTTCTTCGCACGGTTTTACCGCCGCCAATGCAGAAGTGGCCACAAGCGAAGCCAGCATGGCGATTGCTAGGCGAATCATGGAACGGCTCCTGGTAGGGCAGCAGCGCTGCCGACGCTGTTTAGACTACAGCAAACCGCCGCCGTTGCGCCGCCTAGCCCACCAATGCAGCGTCCAGGCTGATCTTCGCGTTGAGCACTTTCGACACCGGGCAACCCGCCTTGGCCTTGTTGGCGATTTCGAGGAACTGCGCCTCATCGGCACCCGGCACCTTGGCCTTGAGGATCAGGTGCACGGCGGTGATGGCAAAGCCGTCGGGTTGTTTGTCCAGCGTGACTTCGGCGGTGGTGTCGATGCGTTCGGCGGTGAACCCTGCCTCGCCGAGCATCATCGACAGCGCCATCGAGAAGCAACCGGCATGGGCTGCGCCGATCAGCTCTTCCGGGTTGGTCCCCGGCGCCCCCTCGAAACGGGTGTTGAAACCATAAGGGTTCTGCTTGAGTGCGCCGCTTTCGGTGGAAAGCAGGCCTTTGCCATCCTTCAGGCCGCCTTGCCAGATCGCCGATGCTGTCTTTTTCATGATGCCTCCGGGTCCAGGGTGATTTACCTAGGTTTTCGAGGCCAGCGTCCTACATCAAGTTCAGAGCAATCGCACCGTGAGCATTGAATCCGGCGAATGTGCCCATACAGAGTCTGAAAGGCCTCCGGGCCAACCACTCTTGCGGAGGCTCCCATGACGCAGCTGCGTGACCTGAAGATATCCACCCTCGACCTGGTGCCGGTGCGCGCCGACCAAGGCCCGGCGCAATCGCTGCACAACTCGCTGGACCTGGCCCGGCATGTCGAGCGGTTCGGCTACAACCGCTTCTGGGTGGCCGAACACCACAACATGGACGGCATCGCCAGCTCAGCCACCTCGGTACTGATCGGCTACCTTGCGGGCGGCACGTCGACCATTCGCGTCGGCTCCGGCGGCATCATGCTGCCCAACCATGCGCCGCTGGTGATCGCCGAGCAGTTCGGCACCTTGGCCAGCCTGTATCCGGGGCGAATCGACCTGGGCCTGGGCCGGGCGCCAGGTTCCGACCAGATGACCGCCTACGCCCTGCGCCGTGACCGCGCCGGCAGCGCCGATGACTTCCCGGATGATGTCGAGGAGCTCTCGCGTTACCTTGGCCCGCGCACCGATGATCAGAAGGTGATCGCTGTGCCCGGCCATGACACCGACGTGCCCCTGTGGCTGCTCGGTTCGAGCCTGTTCAGCGCCCAACTGGCCGGCATGCGCGGCATGCCGTACGCCTTTGCCTCGCATTTCGCGCCGCGCTACATGCACGAGGCGATCCGCATCTATCTCGACCACTTCAAGCCGTCGACCACGCTGGACAAGCCCTATGTGATGCTGGGGATTCCGATGGTGGTGGCGGAAACCGACGAAAAGGCCGAATACCTGGCGACCTCGGTGTATCAGCGCATCCTGGCGCTGATCCGTGGCCAGAGCCTGATGCAGAAACCGCCTGTACCGAGCATGGACGGGCTATGGCTGCCCCATGAGCGCGATGCCGTGGCGAGTTTCCTGGGCCTGGCGATGATTGGCAGCCCGCAGAAGGTAAGGGCCAAGGTCGAAGTGCTGCTGGAGCAGACCGGGGCGGATGAGCTGATCTTTACCTGTGATTTGTATGAACACGCGGACCGGATTCGGTCCTATGAGCTGATGGCGCAGGCCCTCAAGTCCGAGTGAGCTTCTTCGCGGGCGTGCCCGCGAAGAATCCAACGCATCAGCTACGGCGGTAGACGATTTCCTTGCGACCCGCTTCACAGCTGCCAACCACCTTGCCAGCCGGCTCGCCCTTGTTGACGGTCTCCAGCTTGTAACCCTTCACACCCTTGGCATCGAGCTTCGAGGCGATCTCGGCCTTGAGTTCTTCACAGGGTTTGCCAGCGGCCATTGCCCCACCTGCCAGTACCATCAAACCCACCGCCAGCATCAGTTTCTTCATCGATCGCATTCCTTGTACAGATGAGAAAGACCAGAAGGGCGCCGCCAAGGCGCCCTCCGGTGTTATAACGCCATCACGCCGGGCTGTTCCAGCCCAGGAATGTTTCAGCTGTTGGCGATGCGGAAGCCAACCTTCAGCGTGACCTGGAAGTGCGCCGCCTTGTTGTCGCGGATGTGGCCACGGGTATCGACCACTTCGAACCATTCCAGGTGCTTGATGCTCTTGCCGGCTTCGGCCAATGCATTGTTGATCGCTTCTTCGATGCTGGTGGGCGACGACCCCACCAGCTCGATCTTCTTGTAAGTGTGATGATCGGTCATGAACGCTCTCCTGAGTGACAGTGATAATGAGCCTAGCAGCGCAAGCCCGGTTTACCTGCGAGCCGCTGCCGTTCGGTAAAGTTCGATCGCACTTTCCGGCAGCCCAGGAGTCGCAATCCTTACAGTCCATACTGCAAAGGAGAGTCAACATGCCCCGCAACTCGCTGCGTAAAACGTCCCTGGAAAGCATGGAAGCGGAGATCGAAAGCCTCCTGAAAAGCCTGGAGAACCTGAAGCACGATGCGTCCGAGGAAACCCAGAAGTCAGTGAAGGCGATGCGCAGCAATGCCGAAAGCGCGCTGCGTCATTCGCGCAGCCTGATCAGCGATGCCTATGAGGAAGTGAAGGAGCGCACCCGCCAGACCGGAATCGCCACCCGCGACTACGCCCAGGAGCACCCGTACACTACCGCAGGCGTTGCCATCGGTGCACTTGGCCTGTTGGCAGCGTACCTGCTGTGCAAGCGCAACTAAGCGCTCTGCCTGGCCAGCTCGGCACGTAGCCACTGCGCCAGTTGCTCGGCGCGCCCATCCGCGGCGCGCCGAGGCACCCACAACGCCAACGCGGCCGGCGTCGGCGAAAAGCCCCACGGTGCGCTCAAACGCCCCGCTCGCAGATCGTCGGCAACCAGGGGTTGTGGGGCGATCGCCACCCCCAGGCCGGCAACTGCCGCTTCCAGCAAGTAATACAGGTGTTCGAACGCCTGACCATACTTCAAAGCCCCAGCCTCTATGCCCTGCTCTGCAGCCCAGGTGGGCCAGGCCTGCGGGCGCGAGGTGGTGTGCAGCAGGGCTTCGTCCAGCAAGGCTTTGGCGGGTGCCGCTTGCAAGCGGTCGAAGCCGGCGAAGTGCGGGCTCAGCACCGGGCCGATACGCTCCTGTGCCAGCACGTGGACCTGCATGTCCGCTGGCCATGGCGGTTCGGCATATACCAGCAACGCGTCCAGCCCAGGGCGGCGCGGATCGAGGTCACCTTCACCCGCCGACAGATGCAGGCGCAGCTCGGGCAGGTCAGCCTTCAACCGCCCCAGGCGGGGGATGAACCAGCGCGCCAGCAGGCTGCCGGAACAGCCCAGCACGAACGGTGCCTCGCTCACATCCCGGCTCAACTCGGCGCATACGCTGCGCAAGCGGTCGAATGCCTCGCCGCTGGCATCGCGCAGGCGCATGCCGGCATCTGTGAGTTTGATGCCACGCCCTTCCTTGACGAACAGGGCCACGCCGAGGTGCTCTTCAAGCACCTTGATCTGCCGGCTGACAGCGCCATGGGTAACGTGCAGCGCCTCGGCCGCCTGGCTGACGCTGTTGAGCCTGGCAGTGGCCTCAAAGGCGCGCAGGGCGTTGAGGGGAGGGAGGTCGTGGGCCATGTTACCTGTGAGTTTTTCTGACAAGTTTGCGCAATCTTATCGGTTTTCAGCCGGGCTTGCCGTGGTTACAGTAAAGCCCATCACTCATTGATCACGCCCTGGAGCGCCCCATGACCCAGTCCCAATACCGCCCCGGCCCGGATGCCAACGGCCTGTTCGGCTCGTTCGGTGGCCGCTACGTGGCTGAAACGCTGATGCCGCTGGTGCTCGACCTGGCCCGTGAATACGAAGCGGCCAAGGCCGACCCGAAGTTCCTCGAAGAACTGGCCTACTTCCAACGCGACTACATCGGCCGACCGAACCCGCTGTATTTCGCCGAACGCCTGACCGAGCACTGTGGTGGCGCGAAGATCTTCTTCAAGCGTGAAGAACTCAACCACACCGGCGCGCACAAGGTGAACAACTGCATTGGCCAGGTGTTGCTGGCCAAGCGCATGGGCAAGAAGCGCCTGATCGCCGAAACCGGCGCTGGCATGCACGGCGTGGCCACCGCCACCGTGGCGGCGCGCTTCGGCCTGCCTTGCGTGATCTACATGGGCGCCACCGACATCGAGCGCCAGCAGGCCAACGTGTTCCGCATGAAGCTGCTGGGCGCCGAGATCGTCCCGGTCACCGCTGGCACCGGCACCCTGAAAGACGCCATGAACGAGGCCCTGCGCGACTGGGTCACCAACGTCGACGACACCTTCTACCTGATCGGCACCGTGGCCGGCCCGCATCCGTACCCGGCGATGGTCCGCGACTTCCAGTCGATCATCGGCAAGGAAACCCGCGCCCAGCTGCAAGAGAAGGAGGGCCGCCTGCCAGACAGCCTGATCGCCTGCGTCGGCGGTGGCTCCAACGCCATGGGCCTGTTCCATGAATTCCTCGAAGAACCGAGCGTGCAGATCATCGGCGTCGAAGCCGGCGGCCACGGCGTGCACACCGACAAGCACGCTGCCAGCCTGAACGGCGGCGTACCGGGTGTGCTGCACGGCAACCGCACCTACCTGCTGCAGGACGAGGACGGCCAGATCACCGACGCCCACTCGATTTCCGCCGGCCTCGACTACCCAGGCATCGGCCCTGAGCACGCCTACCTGCACGAAGTGAAGCGCGTCGAGTACGTCAGCATCACTGACGACGAAGCACTGGATGCGTTCCATGCCACCTGCCGCCTGGAAGGCATCATTCCGGCCCTGGAAAGCTCCCACGCCTTGGCCGAAGCGATCAAGCGCGCACCGAAACTGCCCAAGGATCACCTGATGGTGATCTGCCTGTCCGGCCGCGGCGACAAAGACATGCAAACCGTGATGAACCACATGGCAGCCCAGGAGAAACAGGCATGAGCCGTCTTGAACAACGCTTCGCCGAGCTGAAGACCGAAGGCCGCTCCGCGCTGGTCACCTTCGTCACGGCTGGCGACCCAGGCTATGAGGCTTCGCTGCAGATCCTCAAGGGCCTGCCGGCAGCGGGTGCCGATGTGATCGAACTGGGCATGCCGTTCACCGACCCGATGGCCGATGGCGTGGCCATCCAGCTTGCTACCCTGCGGGCCCTGGAAGCCGGCCAGACCCTGGCCAAGACCCTGCAGATGGTTCGCGAATTCCGTGTGGATAACCACACTACGCCGATCGTGCTGATGGGTTACTACAACCCGATCCACCGCTTCGGTGTGGCCAAGTTCGTCGCCGAAGCCAAGGAAGCCGGGGTAGATGGCCTGATCATCGTCGACCTGCCACCTGAGCACGACGCCGAACTGGCCACCCCGGCCCAGGCCGCAGGCATCGACTTCATCCGCCTGACCACCCCGACCACCGACGATGCACGCCTGCCACGCGTGCTGGAGCGCAGCTCCGGGTTTGTCTACTACGTGTCGGTGGCGGGTGTGACCGGTGCCGGTTCCGCGACTACCGAACACGTGACCGAGGCGATTGCCCGCCTGCGTCGGCATACCGACCTGCCGATCAGCGTTGGTTTCGGTATTCGTACACCGGAGCAGGCCGCTGCGATCGCACGCCTGGCCGATGGTGTGGTGGTAGGTTCGGCGCTGGTCGACAAGATTGCCCAGGCCAAAGCGCCAGCTCAGGCAGTGAACGATGTATTGAGCCTGTGCTCGGCACTGGCTGAAGGCGTGCGCGGCGCCCGTCGCTAAACCGCTTCGCGGGTAAACCCTCTCCCACAGGTCCCCCACAGTTTTCAGCATCTGTGCGGTCCCTGTGGGAGCGGGTTCACCCGCGAAGAGGCCAGCACAGGCTTCACGGGCTAACCCCCAAAAATCGACAAATTCAACGGCCGCACGGCCCCCATCCAGATCGCATGATCCCGATGATCTGCCAGCTCATCTCCGGTCAGCGGATGCAGAAACACCACCAAGCCCTTCCGGTACAGCGCCAGCCAAGGCAGCACCACCCCCACGAACTCCGGCTCGAAAGCCAGCTGGCAGCTCCAGTCCGGGTGCGGGCCGACCGGTTTCTGGTGCATGCGCCCCATGGTCACGGGAAACAGCCGCGCTGCCTCCTCGCAGAGTTCACGGGCCTGCTCGATGGTCGAGGCGTCGTAATAAACGTGGGCGTGGTAGCCCTTGATCCGCTGCACGATAACTCCTGAATCCTGACAGTCCGCAAGACTATACGCCGAACGCGCCGCTATTGGCCTCGCTCCTGCTCCAGCCAATCAACAAACCGCTCGATCAACGCCCCACGCCGTTTACGCGGCGGCAGCACCGCGTAATACCCCCGCGTCGAGCGCAAACTTCCCGCCAACGGCCGGCATAGCAACCCTTGCTCCACCAGTCCATCCACCAGGTGCCGCCAGCCAATCGCCACGCCTTGCCCGGCAATCGCCGCCTGGATCAGCAAGGTGTAGTTATCGAACCGCAACTGCCCCGGCGGGGCTGGGCTGGCCACGCCAAAGCCACGAAACACCCCCGCCCAGTCAAACCAGCGGCTGGCCTGCTCACCGCGCAAATGGAGCAGCGGCAATCGTTGCAAAGCCACGGCCGACAAGGGTTTGCCATGGATCAGCCGCGGGCTGCAGACCGGGAAAACTTCTTCATCGAACAACCAGCGGCTCTCGCCTTGATGGAAACGCCCATCACCAAACAGCACCGCCACATCGATATCCGGGCGCAGCATTCCCTGGCTGCGCTCACCGGTCACCAGGCTCACGTCGACCTGTGGATAAGCCTCATGAAAGCGCTGTAGCCGCGGCATCAGCCAGAACGCCGCGAAGGCGAAGTCGGTGGCCACCTGCAGCACTTCACGCTGGCCGCGCCCACTGGCCAGGGCAATGCCGTCATCCATCGCCTGCAGACCTTGATGCACCTGCTCGAACAGCAGCTGGCCCGCCTCGGTCAGCTCGATGCCACGGTAGATCCGATCGAACAGGCGTGTGCCCAGCTGCGCTTCCAGGCGCTTTACCTGCTGGCTCACCGCAGGTTGCGTAGTGCCCAGTTCCAGCGCCGCTGCGGTAAAGCCACGCAAGCGGGCCGCAGCCTCGAACACGCGCAAGGTATCCAGCGACAACTCGGCAAGGTGCTCAAACATAAGTTCAGCTAATCCCAGACATTGCCCGCCATGGGCTTTACCCATGTTATCAACAGTCGCATCTTGGTAGGCAAGCGGTTCGCATAACCCTGAACGATGGAAGCTACCATGACGCGCCCGAATATCCTGTTCATCATGGCCGACCAGATGGCCGCGCCCTTGCTGCCGATCTACGGCCCCTCGCCGATCCAGATGCCCCACCTCAAGCGCCTCGCCGAGCAGGCAGTGGTGTTCGACGCTGCCTACTGCAACAGCCCACTCTGTGCACCGTCACGCTTCACCCTGGTCAGCGGCCAGCTGCCGAGTCGCATTGGAGCCTACGACAACGCGGCCGATTTCCCTGCCGACGTGCCGACTTATGCACACTACCTGCGCCGCCTGGGCTATCGAACCGCATTGTCGGGCAAGATGCACTTCTGTGGTCCGGACCAGCTGCACGGCTACGAGGAGCGCCTGACCAGCGACATCTACCCCGCCGACTATGGCTGGGCGGTGAACTGGGATGAGCCAGACGTGCGCCCGAGCTGGTACCACAACATGTCCTCGGTGCTGCAAGCCGGGCCCTGCGTGCGTACCAACCAGCTGGATTTCGACGAGGAAGTCGTCTTCAAGGCGCGCCAGTACCTCTACGACCATGTGCGCGAGAACGATGGCCGGCCGTTCTGCCTCACCGTGTCGATGACCCACCCGCACGACCCGTACACCATCCCCAAGCGCTACTGGGATCGCTACGAGGCTGTGGATATCCCGATGCCCCGCGCCGAATTCAGCCAGACCGAACTCGACCCGCATTCGCAACGCCTGCTCAAGGTCTACGACCTGTGGAACAAGCCGCTGCCTGTGGACAAGATCCGCGACGCCCGCCGCGCCTACTTCGGCGCCTGCAGCTACATCGATGACAACATCGGCCAGCTGTTGCAGACCTTGGAGGAGTGCAACCTGAGCGACAACACCCTGATCGTGTTCTCCGGCGACCATGGTGACATGCTCGGCGAGCGCGGGCTCTGGTACAAGATGCACTGGTTCGAGATGTCGGCGCGTGTCCCGCTACTGGTTCACGCCCCCAAACGCTTTGCACCGCGCCGGGTCGCTGCCTCGGTATCGACCTGCGACCTGCTGCCAACCCTGGTGGAACTGGCCGGTGGCGCTGTGGATAACCGCCTTGAACTGGATGGCCGTTCGTTGCTCGGTCACCTGCAAGGGCAGGGCGGCCACGACGAGGTGATCGGCGAATACATGGCCGAAGGCACGGTCGGCCCGCTGATGATGATCCGCCGTGGGCCGCACAAATTCGTGTACAGCGAAGATGACCCCTGCCTACTCTATGACCTGAGCCGCGACCCGCACGAGCGGGAGAACCTCACCGGCAGCCCGGACCACCAGGCGCTGCTGCAGGCATTTGTCGATGAAGCACGCCAGCGCTGGGATATCCCCGGCCTGCGCCAGCAAGTGCTGGCCAGCCAACGCCGCCGTCGCCTGGTGGCCGAGGCGCTGGCCATCGGCAAGCTGAACAGCTGGGACCACCAACCCTGGGTGGACGCCAGTCAACAGTACATGCGCAACCATATCGATCTCGACGACCTCGAGCGCAAGGCACGTTATCCACAGCCCGCACCCCTGGATTGAGAAGAGAGTCCGACATGCACAAGTTCTCCACCGTCGTATTCGCCCTGGCTCTGCCGTTGGGCCTGGCCACCACCATGGCCCACGCCGCCGACAGCGACGCACAATGCAGCACCGTGAGGATGGCCGACCCCGGCTGGAGCGACATCGCCTCGACCAACGCCATCGCCCGGCTGTTGCTGGAAAGCCTGGGCTACCAGGTGAAGATCGACAGCCTGGCGGTGCCGATCATCTACGGCGGCCTCAAGGATGGCCGGGTCGATGCGTTCCTTGGTAATTGGATGCCGGCGCAGCAGGGCTTCCATGACAAGTTCATCGCCAATGGCGACGTGCAGCAGCTGTCGCGCAACCTTGAAGGCACCGAGTTCACCCTGGCAGTACCGGATTACGTATGGAATGCCGGAGTGAAGGATTTTGCCGACCTGCAGAAGCACGCAGACCAGTTCGACAAGAAGCTCTACGGCATCGGCTCCGGTGCGCCGGCGAACCTGTCGCTCAAGGAAATCATCGACAAGAACGAATTCAACCTCGGCCAATGGAAGCTGGTTGAGTCCAGCGAGCAGGCGATGCTGGCGCAGGTGGACCGCGCGGTGAAAAAGCAGCAGTTCATCACCTTCCTCGGCTGGACGCCGCATCCGATGAACGTGAAGCTGAAGATGCATTACCTGACGGGCGGGGAAAAGTGGTTCGGCAGCAAGGGCGAGGTGTACACGCTGACCCGCAAAGGTTATCCACAAGCTTGCCCGAATGCGGCGAAGTTGCTGAGTAACCTCAATTTCACCCTGGACATGGAAAACACCATCATGGCCGAGGTTGTGGATAAGAAGATCAGCTTCGATGAAGCGGCCAAGGCGTGGGTGAGGCAGCATCCCGAGCGGCTGGAAGGATGGTTGGCGGGGGTGACGACCAAGGCCGATGGCAATGCCCTTGAGGCCGTCAAAGCCAAGCTCTGATTCCCTTCCCAGCACATCCCCCTGTAGGAGCGGGTTTACCCGCGAAGAATCCAGCGCGGAGCATGCCACCGGCTTCGCCGGTGTTCGCGGTTGAACCGGCTGCCACAGAGGGTTGTGCAACCTCGGGAAGGATTAGCCGCGAGTGAGTTGACGACGGAGTTCTGCAAGCACCGGTGCCGTATCCGGCCGCACCCCACGCCAGATGAAGAAGGCCTCAGCCGCCTGCTCAGCCAACATGCCCAAACCATCCAGCACCTTGGCCGCCCCCAGTTTCTCAGCCCACTGACAGAACGGTGTCGGCGCCTTGCCATACATCATGTCGTAGCACACCGTGCGCCCCGCCTCGACCAGGCTGTCGGCAATCGGCGGCAGCTCACCGGCCAGGCTTGCCGAGGTGGCGTTGATGATCACGTCTACCGGCTCCTGCAACCAGGCAAACCCACTGGCCACCACCGGCCCCAGTTCATCGAACTCACGCGCCAGCTGCTCGGCCTTCTCCACGGTACGGTTGGCAATCACCAACGACTGCGGCTGGTGCGCCAGGATCGGCTCCAGCACCCCGCGCACGGCACCGCCCGCCCCAAGGATGAGAATGCGCTTGCCGGCCAGTTCGACCCCGGCGTTCACCGTCAGGTCGCGCACCAGGCCGGCGCCGTCGGTGTTGTCGCCCAGCAGCGTGCCGTCGGCCAGCTTGCTCAGCGTATTCACCGCACCTGCACGTTGGGCTCGCGGAGTCAGGCTGTCGCACAGGCGGTAGGCCTCTTCCTTGAACGGCACGGTGACATTGCCGCCGCTGCCTTGCTTGAAGAAGCCGCGCGCGCAATCACTGAACTCGTCCAGCGGGGCCAGCAAGGTGGCGTATTCAAGATCCTGGCCGGTCTGTTCGGCAAACAGGCGGTGGATCAACGGCGATTTGCTGTGGCCGATGGGGTTACCGAAAACGACGTACTGGTCCATGACGATTCCTTGTTTGTCCACAGGCTTACTGGCCGAGCCAGTCGCGATCCTGCAGGAAGTATTCGGTCAGGCGTGCTTCCTCGCTGCCGGGCGCAGCTTTCCAGTCGTAGCCCCAGCGCACTTGTGGCGGCAGCGACATGAGGATCGACTCGGTGCGGCCACCGGACTGCAGGCCGAACAGGGTGCCACGGTCATAGACCAGGTTGAATTCCACGTAGCGGCCGCGGCGGTATTCCTGGAACTCGCGCTGCTGCGGGGTGAAGGGGGTGTTCTTGCGGCGCTGGACAATCGGCAGGTAGGCCTCGACATACGCATCGCCGATGGCGCGCAGGAAGGCGAAGCAGGTGTCGAAGTCCCACTCGTTCAGGTCGTCGAAGAACAGCCCGCCGATGCCACGGGGCTCGCCGCGGTGCTTGAGGTGGAAGTAGCGGTCGCACCAGGCCTTGTAGCGCGGGTAGACGTCAGCGCCGAACGGCGCACAGGCCTGTTCGGCCACGCGGTGCCAGTGGATGCAGTCTTCCTCCACGCCATAGTAGGGGGTCAGGTCGAAGCCACCACCGAACCACCAGACTGCCTCTTCACCTTCCTTCTCAGCGATGAAGAAGCGCACATTGGCGTGGGACGTCGGCACATGCGGGTTGTGCGGGTGGATCACCAGCGACACGCCCAAGGCCTCGAAGCCTCGGCCCGCCAGCTCCGGCCGGTGGGCACTGGCCGACGGCGGCAAGCCGGCGCCGAACACGTGGGAAAAGTTTACCCCGCCTTTTTCGATCAGCTTGCCGTCGCCGATCACCCGCGTGCGGCCACCGCCACCGGCTTCGCGCACCCAGGCATCCTCGACGAAGCGAGCACCACCGTCTTCGGCTTCGAGGGCAGAGCAGATGCGGTCTTGCAGGTCGAGCAGGTAGGCTTTCACGGCCTCGGTGCGGCTAGTCATCGGGTCACCAGGAACGGGCATGGAAGAATTCGCCGCGTAGCATACCACCGCCGGCGCGTGCGCCGCAGTTGACGGCGATCAAGCAAAGGCGTCCGATAGAAGGCCTTTTCCCGATCCCGACAACAGGAGTGCGAGATGGCCAAGCGTATCCAGTTCAGCCAGCATGGCGGCCCGGAAGTGCTGCAGCTTGTGGAGTTCGACCCTGCCCCACCGGGGCCGCAGCAGGTGCGTGTGCGTAACCATGCGATCGGCCTGAACTTCATCGACACTTACTTCCGCAGCGGGCTGTATGCACCGCCATCCCTGCCGTCTGGCCTGGGTACCGAAGCGGCGGGCGTTATCGAAGCGGTGGGCGAGGGCGTGACCCGCCTGAAGGTCGGCGACCGCGTGGCCTATGGCACTGGCCCGCTGGGCGCGTACAGCGAGGTGCATACGCTGCCAGAGGCCAACCTGGTCAAGCTGCCCGACAACATCAGTTTCGAGCAGGCCGCAGCGGTGATGCTCAAGGGGCTGACCGTGCAGTACCTGCTGAAGCAGACCTATGAGGTAAAACCGGGTGACGTGATCCTGTTCCACGCCGCCGCGGGTGGCGTGGGTTCATTGGCGTGCCAGTGGGCCAAGGCCTTGGGTGCCAAGCTCATCGGCACCGTAAGCTCCGCCGAAAAGGCTGAGCGGGCCAAGGCGCTAGGGGCTTGGGCGACCATCGACTACAGCCGCGAGGACGTGGCCAAGCGGGTGCTGGAGCTGACCGATGGCCAGAAGTGCCCGGTGGTGTATGACGGCGTTGGCGCCGACACCTGGCTGACCTCGCTGGACTGCCTGCGCCCACGTGGCTTGATGGTGAGTTTCGGTAATGCTTCGGGCGCGGTGAGTGGGGTGAACCTTGGGATCCTGGCGCAGAAGGGCTCGCTGTACGTGACCCGGCCGACGTTGGCGTCCTATGCCAACAATGCCGAGAACACCCAGGCCATGGCGGATGACCTGTTTGCGATGATTGGCAGTGGCAAGCTGGTCGTGGATATCCAGCAGCGGTATCCGTTGAGCGAGGCGGCGAAGGCGCAGGCGGAATTGTCGGCGCGCAGGACTGTGGGGTCTACCGTTCTGCTGCCTTGATTAGTGCTTGCCATGAGGTTTTCAGCGCCTGTGAAATCGAGCGCCGCCCGCGCGGCGCATCGCGGATAAATCCGCTCCTACAGTTTGTTGCAACGTGGCCATGCCTGTGAGGCCATGGTTGTCAGCCAGTTTGTACGACTCAGGTCATGCGCCAAGGCACGCAACCATGGCGTTACAGGTTCGGCACGTTGCAACAACTGTAGGAGCGGATTTATCCGCGATGCGCCGCGCGGGCGGCGCTCGATCTGATAGGCGATAAATCACCATCGGCGAAAGCCTGGCAGCCCCAAATAATCACCAAAGACTGCCAGCGGGATCAACCCGGCCGAACAACCTCGCCGGTGGCCAGATTCCGAATCACGCTCGGATTCTTCCGCCCGCCCAGCGCCCCGCCGAGCACCAGGTCCAGCTGGCCATGGAAGTACTGCTCCACCCGCAACCGGCTCTTTGCCGCCGGGCGCCCGCCTGGGTTGCACGAGGTGGAAATCAAAGGCCCGACCAGCGCGCACAGTTCACGCACCAGCGGATGATCGCTGACCCGCAATGCCACAGTGTCATGCTGCCCGGTCACCCACTCCGGCAGCAGGTCCTGGTGCGGCACCAGCCAGGTGTTCGGGCCGGGCCAGGTACTGCCCATGCGATCGATCCAGTCCTGGGGAAAATCTTCGAACAGGAAGTCGAACTGGCGGATGTTGTCGGCGATCAGGATCAAGCCCTTATCCACAGGCCGCGATTTCAGCGCCAGCAGGCGATACACCGCGTCCTCGTTCCATGGGTCGCAGCCCAGGCCCCAGACCGCTTCCGTCGGGTAGGCGATGACTGCGCCTGCCCGGATCTCACGTGCGGCTTGTTGCACACGAAAACTGCTCACCATTTACGTCTCTCCGCCTATTAACCTTAGCTTGCGCGCAGTTTACTTAGCCAGCGCGGGCAAACCAACGCCCGGCAACATTGCTGACCCGGCCTTCAAGCTCCAGTTCCGTCAGTTGCGCCAGCACCTCGGCCAGCGGCAGGTCGCCGAAATGGGCCAGATTCTCGCTAGTCTGTGGGGCGGCATGCAGCAGGGCAAGCAGCGGATGCTCTGGTTTATCCACAACCGCTGGCGGCACATTCTGCCAACCGCGCAGGCTTTCCAGAATCTGCTCCACGCTTTCCACCAGCAGCGCGCCATCACGGATCAGCTGGTGGCAACCCTTGGCCGCCGGGTGGTGGATGGAACCAGGAATCGCGTAAACCTCGCGGCCTTGCTCCGCCGCCAGGCGGGCGGTGATAAGCGAGCCACTGGCAAGGCTGGCCTCGACCACCAGCACGCCAAGCGACAGGCCGCTGATAATGCGGTTGCGCCGCGGGAAGTTGCCAGGCAATGGCCCGGTATCCAGCGGATACTCGGACACCAGTGCACCGCCCCTGTCGATCATCATCCGGGCCAGATCGCGATGGCGCTGTGGATAAAGTTTTTGCAAGCCTGTGCCGAGCACCGCGATCGTACCCCCTCCGACCTCCAGTGCCGCCCGATGAGCGGCACCATCAATGCCGAGGGCGAGCCCACTGGTGATGGTGAAGCCGGCCTGCGTCAGGCAGCGGGAAAATGCCCTGGCGGTGTCGAGCGCGGGAGGTGTGGCACGCCTGCTGCCCACGATGGCCAGTTGAGGTCGGTCGAGCAGGGCTGGATTGCCCGCCACGAAAAGCAGCGGTGGAGCATCGTCGATTTCTGCCAGCAGCGCCGGGTACTCAGGGCCGTCCCACATCAGTAAATACTGGCCCGGAACCTCTAGCCAGGCCATTGCAGCCAGTGCGCCCTCACGCACTTCGGCACTGCGCCGAGCATCGATGGTGGCTTGAGGAATGCCTAACGCGCGCCAGGCGGGGCCGGGTGCGCTGAGCGCAGAACTGGCGCTGCCAAATGCATCGATCAAGGTGCGAAAACGTCGCATCCCCGTCTCGGGCAGACGATGCAAGCGCAACCGTGCCTCCAGTTCGGCAGGTGGGTAATTCGACGAATGGTAAATCGGCATGGGATCATCCTTGATCGAAAAGCGGGCCATCTACGTGGCACAACCTGTGGATAAGTTTGTGAGTAACACTTTGAAAAGCTGTCCATGATTTGGCGGCTATCAGGCCTATAGAGACCCTAGCCGAGCTTTCACAGGTGCTGAAATCCCCGTTTCCCTTTATTATGTGTGCTCAGTTTTCAACCGACCGCACAGTGACTGCCTGACCTTATGGCCATCTTGAACATTCTCGAATTCCCGGACCCGCGCCTGCGCACCATTGCCAAACCGGTAACGGTGTTCGACGACGCCCTGCGTCAGCTGATCGACGACATGTTTGAAACCATGTACGAGGCCCCTGGTATCGGCCTGGCCGCCACCCAGGTCAACGTGCACCAGCAGGTCGTGGTCATGGACCTCAGCGAAGACCGCAGCGAGCCGCGCGTGTTCATCAACCCGACTGTCGAAGAACTGACCCACGACATGGGCCAGTACCAGGAAGGCTGCCTGTCGGTTCCTGGCTTCTACGAGAACGTCGACCGCCCCCTGCGCGTGCGGGTCAAGGCCCAGGACCGCGACGGCAAGCCGTTCGAGCTGGAATGCGAAGGCCTGCTGGCGGTGTGCGTGCAGCACGAGTTCGACCACCTCAACGGCAAGCTGTTCGTCGACTACCTGTCGCAGCTCAAGCGCGACCGGATCAAGAAGAAGCTGGAAAAGCAGCACCGCCAGCAAGCCTGACCCCCACCTCCCAGAAGGCTTGCTCCGGCAAGCCTTTTTCTTTTTGCAAGCGAGAACTCCATGCGCATCGTCTTTGCAGGCACTCCAGAGTTTGCCGCCGAACACCTCAAGGCCCTGCTCGACAGCCCGTACGAGATCGTGGCCGTCTACACCCAGCCCGACCGCCCTGCCGGCCGGGGCCAGAAGCTCATGCCGAGCCCGGTCAAGCAGTTGGCCGTGGCCCATGACATTCCGGTATTCCAGCCGCCAACGCTGCGCAACGCCGAAGCCCAGGCCGAACTGGCCGCGCTGAAGCCAGACCTGATGGTGGTGGTCGCCTATGGCCTGATCCTGCCGCAAGTGGTCCTCGACATCCCGCGCCTGGGCTGTATCAACAGCCACGCCTCGCTGCTGCCACGCTGGCGCGGAGCGGCGCCTATCCAGCGCGCCGTAGAAGCCGGCGACGCCGAGAGCGGCGTGACGGTGATGCGCATGGAAGCTGGCCTGGACACTGGCCCGATGCTGCTCAAGGTGGTCACCCCGATCAGCGCCGACGACACCGGCGGCAGCCTGCACGACCGCCTCGCCGAAATGGGGCCTCCCGCTGTGGTCCAGGCCATTGCCGGCCTGGCCGACGGTTCGCTGCACGGTGAAGTCCAGGACGACGCCCTGGCCACCTATGCGCACAAGCTGAACAAGGACGAAGCGCGCATCGACTGGAGCCGCCCGGCCGTCGAGCTGGAGCGCCTGATCCGCGCCTTCAATCCGTGGCCGGTGTGCCACAGCACCCTGGATGGCGAAAGCGTCAAGGTGCTGGCCGCCAACTTGTCCACAGGCCAGGGCGCCCCCGGCGAGATCCTCTCCGCCAGCAAGGACGGGCTGGTGGTCGCTTGCGGTGACCAGGCTCTGAGCCTGACCCGCTTGCAGCTGCCCGGTGGCAAGGCGCTGAGCTTCAGCGACCTGTTCAACAGCCGCCGCGAGAAGTTCGCCGCCGGCAAGGTGCTGGGCCAATGAATCCACGCCTCGCCGCCGCCCGCGCCCTTGCCGCTGTACTCAGCGGCAAGGCCTCGCTGAACAGCTCGCTGCCAGCGCAGCTGGACAAGGTCGATGAACGCGACCGGGGCCTGACCCAGGACCTGGCGTTCGGTACCGCCCGCTGGCAGCCTCGCCTCGATCTGTTGGCGGCACAACTGCTGCAGAAGCCGTTCAAGGCCGCCGATGCCGATGTGCAGGCGCTGCTGCTGGTCGGCCTGTATCAACTGTTCTATACCCGCATCCCGGCCCACGCCGCTATCGGCGAGACCGTCGGCTGTGCCGACAAGCTGAAGAAGCCTTGGGCCAAAGGCCTGCTCAATGCCGTGCTGCGCCGCGCCCAGCGCGAAGGCGAACAATTGCTCGCCGGCATGGAGCGCGATCCGGTGGTGCGCACCGCGCACCCGCGCTGGTTGCAGAAATCGCTGAAGGCCTTCTGGCCGGAGCAGTGGGAGGCCATCTGCGCCGCCAACAATGCCCACCCACCCATGATTCTGCGCGTCAACCGTCGCCACCACAGCCGTGACGCCTACCTGGAGCTGCTGGCCGAAGCCGGCGTCGCCGCCAGCGCTTGCCAGTACAGCCGTGACGGCATCGTCCTCGCCGAGGCCTGCGATGTGCGGGGGCTGCCAGGCTTCACCGAAGGCTGGGTCAGCGTACAGGACGAAGCGGCGCAGCTGTCCGCCGACCTGCTCGAACTGGCTCCCGGCCAGCGCGTGCTCGACGCCTGCTGCGCTCCAGGCGGCAAAACCTGCCACCTGCTCGAAGCAGAACCGGGCCTGGCTCACATGACGGCCATCGACCTCGAAGCCAAGCGCCTGACCCGCGTGCGCGAGAACCTCGACCGCCTGCAGCTGGACGCCGAGCTGATCGCCTGCGACGCCCGCGACACCGCCAGCTGGTGGGACGGCAAACCGTTCCAGCGCATCCTGCTCGACGCACCGTGCTCGGCCACTGGTGTGATCCGCCGCCACCCGGACATCAAGCTGACCCGCCAGGCCGAGGACATTCCGGCCCTGGCCACACTGCAAGGCGAGCTGCTCGATGCCCTGTGGCCAACCCTGGAAGTGGGCGGCATGCTGCTGTATGCCACCTGCTCGAGCCTGCCGACCGAAAACACCGAAGTGATCGATGCCTTCCTCGCCCGCACTCCGGGCGCCCGTGAGCTGGACCTGGCAACCGAAGCCGGCCTGCGCCAGCCCCACGGCCGCCAGCTGCTGGCCCGGGAAGGCGGCCACGACGGTTTCTACTATGCCAAGCTGATCAAGATCGCCGCCTCGCGCGGGTAAAGCACACAGGGTAGGGAGTAGCGGATGAAGATCATCATCCTCGGCGCAGGGCAGGTGGGCGGCACGCTGGCTGAACACCTGGCCAGCGAAGCCAACGACATCACCGTGGTCGACACCGATGGCGACCGCTTGCGTGACCTCGGCGACCGTCTGGACATCCGTACCGTGCAGGGCCGCGGTTCGCTGCCGACGGTGCTGCGCCAGGCCGGTGCCGACGACGCTGACATGCTGGTGGCAGTGACCAACAGCGACGAAACCAACATGGTCGCCTGCCAAGTGGCCTACACGCTGTTCCACACCCCGACCAAGATCGCCCGGGTGCGCGAGTCGGCCTACCTGACCCGCGAGGAACTCTTCGACAACGACCATATACCGGTCGATGTGCTGATCAGCCCCGAGCAGGTGGTGACCAACTACATCAAGCGCCTGATCGAGCACCCAGGCTCGCTGCAGGTGATCGACTTCGCCGAAGGCAAGGCCCAGCTGGTGGCGGTGAAGGCCTACTACGGCGGCCCGCTGGTGGGCCAGCAGCTGCGCCAGATCCGTGCACACATGCCCAACGTCGACACCCGCGTGGCGGCAATCTTCCGCCGTGACCGCCCGATCACCCCACGTGGCGACACCGTGATCGAAGCCGATGACGAAGTGTTCTTCATTGCCGCGAAAAAGGACATCCGCGCCGTGATGGGCGAGCTGCGCCGTATCGACGAGACCAACAAACGGATTGTCATCGCCGGCGGCGGGCAGATCGGCGAGCGTCTGGCCGAAGCCATCGAGAGCCGCTACCAGGTGAAGATCATCGAGATGAGCGCGGCCCGCTGCCGGCACCTCTCCGACACTCTGGAAAGCACCGTGGTGCTGCAGGGCAGTGCCTCGGACAAAGACCTGATGCTCGAAGAGAACATCGCCGACGCCGACATCTTCCTGGCCCTGACCAACGACGACGAGGCCAACATCATGTCGTCGCTGCTGGCCAAGCGCCTTGGCGCGGGCAAGGTCATGACCATCATCAACAACCCTGCCTATGTCGACCTGGTGCAAGGCGGCGAAATCGACATTGCCATCAGCCCGCAGCTGGCCACCATCGGCACCTTGCTGGCGCACGTGCGCCGTGGCGATATCGTCAGTGTGCACTCGCTGCGGCGCGGCGCGGCCGAAGCCATCGAGGCGGTGGCGCACGGTGATTCGAAATCGAGCAAGGTGGTCGGCAAGGCTGTGGAAAACATCGCCTTGCCCCCGGGTACTACCATCGGCGCCATCATCCGCGACGAGGAAGTGCTGATCGCCCATGACGACACGGTGATCGAGTCAGGTGACCATGTGATCCTGTTCGTTGTGGATAAAAAGCACATTCGGGATGTGGAGAAGCTGTTCCACGTCGGCTTGAGTTTCTTCTAGGAGAACACGGCATGCGTGAATCGCTGGAGAAGATGCTGGCCAAGGGTGTGGATAACCCGCTGCTGAGGTTTGGCCTGGGCAAAGCCTGGCTGGACGAGGGCAATGGCGCGGAGGCGGCGGTGCACTTGGCGCGCTGCGTGGAGCAGGATCCGAAGTATTCGGCGGCCTGGAAGCTGCTGGGCAAGGCTTATCAGCTTGTCGGTGACCTGCCGTCGGCGCGCAAGGCCTGGGAGGACGGGATCGTTGCGGCCCAGGCCCACGGGGACAAGCAAGCCGAGAAAGAGATGACCGTGTTCCTGAAGAAGCTCAACAAAGCATCAGGTTAACGCGGTCCCTGTGGGACACCTCAATCCTGTGGGAGCGGGTTCACCCGCGAATGCGATGTTGGGTTCACCGACGCATTCGCGGGTGAACCCGCTCCCACAGGGCCCCCAACAATCTCAATACCAGCGCGGTTCGCCAGCCGGGCGCTTCTTGAAGCGCTTCATGCTCCACATGTACTGGCTCGGGTACTCACGCACATACCGCTCGACCACCTTGCTCATGGCCGCCGCCGACACGTTCACGTCGGTGCTGTACATCGCTTCCGGCGCCGCTTCCAGGAACACCTTGAAGCCCGAACCGTCCGGCAGCCGCAGCGCATGCAGGAACACCCCTACCGCCTTGCCACCGGCCAGCATGTTCGGCACGAACTTGCTGGTCAGCGCCTGGGTCCCCAGGAACGGCACGAAAACCCCAGCCGACTCTGCCGGCTCCGGGTCGGCAGGGATACCCACTTGCCCACCGCGACGCACCTCCTTGATCACGCTGAGGATGCCTTCCTTGGTAGAAGGCGCCACACGGTTGCCCATCTGGACACGCTGCTCGCGTAGCAGATCATCCACCGCCTTGAGCTTCGGTGGCCGGTAGAAGATGATCGGTTTGCACTGGTTGCAGTAGAAGTGGTTGAGCACTTCCCAGTTGCCGAGGTGGCTGGTGATGCCGACCACGCCCTTGCCCGAGGCCAGGGCCTGCTCCAGCACTTCCAGCCCGTGCACTTCTTTGACCAGCTCAAGCGAACGCTGCGGCGGCCAGATCCAGGCGCAGGCACTTTCGACGAAGGATTTACCGATATCCTTCAGCGCACGGCCGACCAACTGCTCGCGCTCGACCGGATCCATCTCCGGGAAGCACTTGGCCAGGTTGATGCGCACGACATTGCGCGAGCCGTTGGGGATTTTCCACATCAGCCAGCCGATACCGGCGCCAACGCGCTGCACAGCGCCCCAGGGCAGCTTGGCAAACAGACGCAGCACCCCGACCATCAGGGCGCCCTTGAACTTTTCCACAGGCAATTCCTTATTTCAGCAAGGCGCGCATTGTAACCCTTCAGCGCGACAAGGCGGCGTAGCGATCGCAATCGGTGGTGTGGTCCATGACCATGCCAGTGGCCTGCATGAAGGCGTAGCAGATGGTCGGGCCGACGAAGGTGAAACCCGCTTTCTGCAGGGCCTTGCTCATGGCCTTGGCTTCGTCGGTGACCGCTGGCACGTCGCCACGGCCCTGGAAGTGGTTGATCTTCGGCTCGCCGCCGACGAACGACCACAACCACTCGGCAGGGTTATCCACAGCCAGCCAGGCCTGCGCGTTACGCCGCGCAGCCTTGAGCTTGAGACGGTTGCGGATGATACCGGCGTCCAGCATCAGTGCCTCGATGCGTTCATCGCTCATGGCCGCCAGCTTCACCGGATCGAAGCCGTGCATCACCTCGCGATAACGCTCGCGTTTGCGCAAAACGGTGATCCACGAAAGCCCCGCCTGGAACCCTTCGAGCAAAAGCATCTCGAACAGCAACGCCGGGTCACGCTGTGGCGTTCCCCACTCCTGGTCGTGGTAGGCCTGGTACAACGGATCGTCGGTACACCAAAAGCAGCGTGGCATAAGGCTCCAATGAGTAGAGGGCGAGGCGAATCAGGTTATACTCCCGCTCTTTACATCCGCATCCCCAGATACAGGTGAATTTCGTGAGCCAGCCTACGCCAGCCGTGCGTACCTTCCAAGACCTGATCCTCGCCCTGCAAAACTACTGGGCGGCTCAAGGTTGTGTGGTGCTTCAGCCCTACGATATGGAAGTAGGCGCCGGCACATTCCACACCGCAACATTCCTGCGCGCCGTGGGTCCAGAAACCTGGAACGCCGCCTATGTGCAGCCTAGCCGTCGCCCTGCCGACGGGCGGTATGGCGAAAACCCCAACCGCCTGCAGCACTACTACCAGTTCCAGGTGGTCCTCAAGCCGAACCCGGCCAACTTCCAGGAGCTGTACCTCGGCTCGCTGAAGGCCATTGGCCTGGACCCGCTGGTCCACGACATTCGCTTCGTCGAAGATAACTGGGAGTCGCCGACCCTGGGCGCCTGGGGCCTGGGCTGGGAAATCTGGCTGAACGGCATGGAAGTCACCCAGTTCACCTACTTCCAGCAGGTAGGTGGCATCGAGTGCTACCCGGTCACCGGTGAAATCACCTACGGCCTCGAGCGCCTGGCCATGTACATCCAGGGCGTCGACTCGGTCTACGACCTGGTGTGGGCCGACGGCCCGTTCGGCAAGGTCACCTACGGCGACGTGTTCCACCAGAACGAGGTGGAGCAGTCGACCTACAACTTCGAACATGCCAACGTCGACAAGCTGTTCGAGCTGTTCGATTTCTATGAAAGCGAAGCCAACCGCCTGATCAAGCTGGAGCTGCCGCTGCCGACCTATGAAATGGTCCTGAAGGCCTCGCACACCTTCAACCTGCTGGACGCCCGCCGCGCCATCTCGGTAACCGAGCGCCAGCGTTACATCCTGCGCGTACGTACCCTGGCCCGGGACGTGGCGCAAAGCTATCTGCAAGCTCGCGCACGCCTGGGCTTCCCGATGGCCACCCCTGAACTGCGTGACGAAGTGTTGGCTAAGCTGGAGGCTGCACAATGAGTGCTCAAGATTTCCTGGTAGAACTGGGCACCGAAGAGCTGCCACCAAAAGCCTTGGCCAGCCTCGGCGACGCTTTCCTGGCCGGCATCGAAAAAGGTCTGCAGGCCGCTGGCCTGAACTACACCGGCAAGCAGGTGTACGCCGCACCACGCCGTCTGGCCGTACTGATCCGCCAGCTCGACGTGCAGCAGCCTGACCGCAGCATCAACATCGACGGCCCCCCCCTGCAGGCGGCCTTCAAAGACGGCGAGCCGACCCAGGCAGCCCTGGGCTTTGCCAAGAAGTGCGGTGTAGAGCTGGCCGAAATCGACCAGAGCGGCGCCAAGCTGCGCTTCTCGCAGCACATTCCGGGCAAGGCCACCGCCAGCCTGTTGCCGACCATCGTCGAGGATTCGCTGAACGACCTGCCGATCCCCAAGCGCATGCGCTGGGCCGCCAGCCGTGAAGAGTTCGTGCGCCCGACCCAGTGGCTGGTGATGTTGCTCGGCGACCAGGTGGTCGACTGCACCATCCTGTCGCAGAAGGCCGGCCGTGAATCCCGTGGTCACCGCTTCCACCACCCACAGAACGTGGTCATCACCACGCCGGCCAACTACGTCGAAGACCTGCGCAAAGCTTATGTGCTGGCCGACTTCGCCGAGCGCCGCGAGCTGATCAGCAAGCGCACCGCCGAGCTGGCCATGCAACAGGAAGGCAGCGCCATCGTGCCGCCAGCGCTGCTGGACGAAGTGACTGCCCTGGTCGAGTGGCCGGTGCCGCTGGTGTGCTCGTTCGAGGAGCGTTTCCTCGAAGTGCCGCAAGAAGCCCTGATCACCACCATGCAGGACAACCAGAAGTACTTCTGCCTGCTGGACAGCGAAGGCAAGCTGCTGCCGCGCTTCATCACCGTGGCCAACGTCGAGAGCCGTGACCCCAAGCAGATCGTGCAGGGTAACGAGAAGGTCGTGCGCCCGCGCCTGACCGACGCCGAGTTCTTCTTCAAGCAAGACAAGAAGCAGCCGCTGGAAACCTTCAACGAGCGCCTCAAGAACGTGGTGTTCCAGGCGCAGCTGGGCACGGTCTACGACAAGGCCGAACGCGTTTCCCGGCTGGCAGCCTTCATCGCCCCGCTGATCGGCGGCAACGCCCAGCGCGCTGGCCGTGCCGGCTTGCTGTCGAAGTGCGACCTGGCCACCGAGATGGTCGGCGAATTCCCTGAAATGCAGGGGGTTGCCGGCTACTACTACGCGCTCAACGACGGTGAGCCGGAAGACGTTGCCCTGGCCCTGAACGAACAGTACATGCCGCGCGGTGCTGGCGCCGAGCTGCCGCAGACCCTCACCGGTGCTGCGGTGGCCATCGCCGACAAGCTCGACACCCTGGTCGGCATCTTCGGCATCGGCATGCTCCCCACCGGCAGCAAGGACCCGTACGCCCTGCGTCGTGCGGCCCTGGGCGTGCTGCGCATCCTGATCGAGAAGCAGCTGGACCTGGACCTGACCGCTGCGGTCGAGTTCGCGGTCAAGCAGTTCGGTGCCAAGGTCAAGGCCGCTGGCATGGCCGAGCAGGTACTGGAGTTCATTTTCGATCGCCTGCGTGCACGCTATGAAGACGAAGGCATCGACGTTGCCACCTACCTGTCGGTACGTGCCCTGAAGCCGGCATCGGCCTTGGACTTCGACCAGCGCGTGCAGGCTGTGCAGGCCTTCCGCAAACTGCCGGAAGCCGAAGCCCTGGCCGCGGTGAACAAGCGCGTGTCGAACCTGCTGAGCAAGGCCGAAGGCGCCATCGCCGACCAGGTCGAGCCGAAGTACTTCGACAACGCCAACGAGTTCTCCCTGTACTCGGCCATCCAGCAGGCCGACCAGGCCGTGCAACCAATGGCAGCTGCCCGCCAGTACAGCGAATCGCTGGCCCGTCTGGCGGCCCTGCGCGACCCGGTCGACGCCTTCTTCGAGGCGGTGATGGTGAATGCCGAAGACGCCAAGGTGCGTGCCAACCGTTATGCCCTGCTCAGCCGCCTGCGCGGCCTGTTCCTGGGCGTGGCCGACATTTCGCTGCTGGGGTAAGCCTTGAAACTGCTGATTCTCGATCGTGACGGGGTAATCAACTACGACTCCGACGCCTACATCAAGACGCTGGAAGAGTGGATCCCGATCCCTGGCTCGGTCGAGGCCATCGCGCAGTTGAGCAAGGCGGGCTGGACGGTGGCTGTGGCCACCAACCAGTCCGGCATCGCCCGTGGCTACTACCCGCTGGCTACCCTCGAGGCCATGCATGCGCGCTTGCGCGAGCTGGTGGCCGAGCAGGGTGGCGAAGTCGGCCATATCGTGTATTGCCCGCATGGGCCTGACGAAGGCTGCGATTGCCGCAAGCCCAAGCCAGACATGCTGCGGGCGATCGCCGAGCATTACCAGACGGGCCTTGAAAGCGTCTGGTTCGTCGGCGACAGCAAAGGTGACCTGGAGGCCGCCCTGGCCGTCGGTGCACAACCCGTGCTGGTGAAAACCGGCAAGGGTGAGCGGACCCTGGAAAAAGGCGTCCCGGAAACTACACTGATTTTCGACGATCTGGCAGCCATCGCCAGAGAACTAATTTAAACAGTGCGCCCCCAGGGGCGCATTTTTCCTAGGCGGGCACGCCCCGCAACGGTACTTGCCACTATGTCGATCCTGCAGGCGATCAGAATCGTTCTTTTTTACCTGCTGCTGGGCACCAGTTCGCTGCTGTGGTGTTCGCTGAGCTTTTTCGTCGCGCCATTCCTGTCGTTCCCCAAGCGCTACACGTTCATCAACGTGTACTGGTGCCGTTGCGCACTGTTCCTGGTGCGCACCATCCTCGGTATCGACTACAAAGTCACGGGTGCCGAGAACGTACCGGATGAGCCCTGCGTGATCCTGTCCAACCACCAGAGCACCTGGGAAACCTTCTTCCTTTCCCAGTACTTTTCGCCGCTGAGCCAGGTGCTCAAGCGCGAGCTGCTGTATGTGCCATTCTTTGGTTGGGCCATGGCCATGCTGCGGCCCATCGCGATCAACCGGGACAACCCCAAGGAAGCACTGCGTCAGGTGGCCAGCAAGGGTGACGAGTTGCTCAAGCAGAAAACCTGGGTGCTGATCTTCCCGGAAGGTACCCGTGTACCGTTCGGTACCGTGGGCAAATTCTCCCGAGGCGGTACCGCGCTGGCGGTGAATGCTGGCTTGCCAGTGCTGCCGATTGCCCATAACGCTGGCAAATTCTGGCCGAAGACTGGCTGGGGCAAGCGCTCAGGCACCATCGAGGTAGTGATCGGCAAGCCGATGTACGCCGAGGGCTCCGGGCCGCGGGCCATTGCCGAGCTCAACGACCGTGCCGCCGCGTGGAACGAAGCCACTCAGCGGGCCATGGGATCGCTGCCGCCAGTGGATGAGAAACCGCAAGAGCAGATGGCTTGACGATCTGTGGATAACTTGTGAGCAATTTTTTGACCGCGTGCCTGAATTCAACGCTAAGTGTATGAATTAGCTATTTATTTCTGCGCATGACATTTTTCTGAAAAACGTGCATAAGTTTTTCGGGGCATAAAAAAACCGGCTTTTACAGCCGGTTTTTTTATGGCTCGGTGATAGCGTCAGACTTTGTCGATATCCACGTCCCTGGTTTCTTTCAAGCAGAACATTCCCACCACCAAGCTGATGCCGGTCACCAGCACCGGATACCACAATCCATAGAAGATATCCCCGGTATACACCACCAACGCGAACGACACGGTGGGCAGGAAGCCACCGAACCAGCCGTTGCCGATGTGGTAGGGCAGCGACATCGAGGTATAGCGGATACGGGTCGGGAACAGCTCGACCATCACCGCCGCCAGCGGACCGTAGGTCATGGTCGCGATCAGGATCATTGCCACGATCAGCACCACCACCATCACTTGGTTGACTTGCCCCGGCTCGGCCTTGGCCGGGTAGCCCGCCTGCTCGATCGCCGTGCGCATGGCCGCTTCGTCGAAGCCGTTGATGGTCTTGTCGCCAATGTTCACCACCACATCACTGCCGGCCACGTTCACCGAGCTGTATGGCAGGCCCTGCTTGACCAGGAAGGTTTTGACCTTGTCGCAGGGGCTGTCGAAACGTGCCTTGCCAACCGGGTCGAACTGGAAGGTGCAGCCTTGCGGGTCAGCGGTCACCACGATGGGGGCCTGGCGGCTGGCGGCGTCGATCTGTGGGTTGGCGTAGTGGCTCAGGGCTTTGAACAACGGGAAGTACAGCACGGTGGCCAGCAGCAGGCCGAGCATCAATATCGGTTTGCGCCCGATGCGGTCGGAAAGCCAACCGAAGAATACGAAGAACGGTGCGCCGATCACCACGCTGATGATCAGCAGGGTATTGGCCTGAGCAGGGTCCATCTTGAGCATCTGGGTCATGAAGAACAGCACATAGAACTGCGCCGTGTAGAAGGTCACAGCTTGCCCGGCGTTGATGCTGAACAGCGCGGTGAGCACGACTTTCAGGTTGGGCCAGGAAGTGAACGACTCACGGATCGGTGACTTGCTGACCTTGCCCTGGGCCTTCATTTTCACGAAGGCCGGCGACTCGTGCATGCTCATGCGGATCCAGGTGGATATCCCCAACAGGATGATCGACAGCAGGAACGGCAGGCGCCAGCCCCAGGTTTCGAACTGGTCACCACTGATGTAACGGCTGCCCAGTACCACCAGCAATGACAGCAGCAAGCCCAGGGTCGCGGTCGACTGGATGAAACCGGTATGGAAGCCACGCTTGCCGGGTGGCGCGTGCTCGGCCACGTAAGTGGCGGCACCACCGTATTCACCGCCCAGCGCCAGCCCCTGGAGCATCCGCAGGATCACCAGGATGATCGGCGCCGCGATGCCAATGCTGGCGTAGGTGGGCAACAGGCCAACAGCGAACGTCGACAGGCCCATCAGCACGATGGTCACCAGGAAGGTGTACTTGCGCCCGATCATGTCACCCAGGCGGCCGAACACCAGCGCACCAAACGGCCGCACCAGGAAGCCAGCAGCAAACGCCATGAGGGCGAAGATGAAGGCCGTGGTGTCGTTGACTCCAGCAAAGAACTGCTTGCTGATAACGGCGGCCAACGCCCCATAGAGAAAAAAGTCATACCACTCGAAAACTGTCCCGAGGGATGACGCGAAAATGATCTTGCGTTCTTCACGACGGCTGGAGGTGCTCGCCGTCGCACCCTGCTCTTGGATGTAATCCGACATCGTTGCTGTCCTCGGCCCGCAGGCCACAGTGATTATTCTTGTTGTTCCACTGTCGGCAGCTTGTGACCGCGAGCTGCCGGTGTTGCATGCTCCCGGTCAGGGGGTCGGTATGGCGTCTTCGTTCAGGTAAGTCTGGGTTGCCGCTCCTTTGAGGATCAGTTGCGCCGCCTTCTCGGCGATCATCAGGGTGGGGGAACAGGTATTGCCGGAAGTGATTTGCGGCATGATCGAAGCGTCGGCCACGCGCAAGCCAGGTATGCCGTGCACGCGCAGCTGGTTATCCACAACGTCCAGGTCGCTGTTGCCCATGCGGCAGGTGCCGACGGGGTGGAAGATGGTGGTGCCGATCTTGCCGGCCGCCTCGAACAGTTCTTCCTCGGTTTGCAGCGTCGGGCCTGGCAGATACTCCTGGGGATCGAAAACGGCGAGGGCAGGGGCCTGGACGATACGCCGAGTCAGGCGAATGGCATCGACGGCAACGCGCAGGTCCTGGGGGGCGCTCAAGTAGTTGGGGTTGATCCGCGGCGCGCTGTGCATGTCTGCACTGCGGATATCGATGCGCCCCCGGCTGGCCGGGCGCAGGTTGCACACCGAAGCGGTGAACGCCGGGAACTGATGCAGAGGCTCGCCGAAGCGCTCCAGTGATAGCGGCTGCACGTGATACTGCAGGTTCGGTGTGGCCTGCTCCGGGCTCGAACGTACGAAGGCACCCAGTTGGCTGGGCGCCATGGCCAGCGGGCCACTGCGGTCATAGAGATAGCGCAGGCCCATGCCCAGCTTGCCCCACAGGCTATTGGCCATCTGGTTGAGGGTTCGCGTATTGCGGATCTGGTAGATCAGCCGCAGCTGCAGATGATCCTGCAGGTTGCCGCCAACGCCGGGCATGTCGTGGCGTACGCCGATGCCCAGGCTTTCTAGCAGCTTGCGCGGGCCAATGCCGGACCGCTGGAGAATACCGGGCGAGCCCACGGCGCCAGCACAGAGGATGATCTCGCGACGCGCAGCAAACTCATGCCAGGTGCCCTGCCACTGCGCCTTGACCGCACGGGCGCGGGTGTTGTTCAACAGCACCTGGTCAACCTGCACGCCGGTCAGCACGGTGAGGTTGGGGCGGTTTTTGATCGGCCGCAGAAAAGCCTTGGCAGCGTTCCAGCGCACGCCGCTGCGCTGATTGACCTGAAAGTACCCACAGCCCTGGTTGTCGCCGGTGTTGAAGTCATCGACCTTGCCAATGCCACTCTGCTCGGCTGCATCACGGAAGGCATCGAGGATCGGCCAGTTATAGCGCTGGCGCTCGACTCGCCATTCCCCGTTACCGCCATGGTGCTCGCTGGCGCCGGCAAAGTGGTTTTCACTGGCCTTGAACAACGGCAGCACATCCTTCCAGGCCCAACCCTCGTTGCCTTGCTCGGCCCAATGGTCGTAATCGGCGGCCTGGCCACGCATGTAGATCATGCCGTTGATCGATGAACAGCCACCGAGCACCTTGCCCCGTGGATAGCCCAGTGCGCGGCCGAGCAGGCCGGGCTGTGCTTCGGTCTTGAAGCACCAGTCGGTGCGTGGGTTGCCGATGCAGTAAAGGTAACCGACGGGGACATGAATCCAGGGATAGTTGTCGCGACCGCCGGCTTCAAGCAGCAGGACGCGGCTGGAAGGGTCGGCGGACAAACGATTGGCCAGCAGGCAGCCGGCGGGGCCAGCGCCTACGACCACGTAGTCGAAGACAGAATCGGCTGATGGCATCTGCAACCTCGCGCCTGATTATTATTCTTGTCCCGATCCATCTTAGTGCGTAATTTCGCCAGGGAAACACGAGATTTCACGCAGCCGCTGTGCGTTTTAGCACAGCCATAAGGATCAGCATGTTCGACTGGAACGATCTGCGGTTTTTCCTCGAGTTGCAGCGCAGTGGCCGCCTGCTCAGTGCGGCCAAGCGCCTCAATACCACCCACAGCACGGTCGCCCGGCATATCGAGAGCATCGAAAAGAGCCTGGGCACGCCACTGTTCGTGCAGCACGCCCAAGGCTATGAACTGACCCCGTCAGGCCAGGCTCTGCTCAAGCACGCCGAAGCCATGGAGAACGTCGCCCTGCTGGCGCAGGAAGAAATCACCCAGGCCATCACTCCGCTGGGCAAGATTCGCCTGGGTGTCACCGAAGGCATCGGCATCATGTTCTTTACCCCGCGCATGAGCGAGCTGTTCGCCCGCTACCCGGGGCTGGAGGTGGAACTGGTGGCGGTACCGCGCTTCGTCAGCATCCTCAACCGCGAAGCCGAGATCAGCATCCATCTGGAGCGTCCCAACGCCGACCTGCTGATCACCCGCAAGCTCACCGACTACCGCCTGGCGCTGTACGCCAGCCAGAGCTACCTGGACCGGGCACCGCCTCTGCGTAACCGCGAAGACCTGGCGCGGCATAGCTGGATCGGCTATGTCGATGACTTGCTGTTCAGCCAGGAACTGCTGTTTCTCAATAGCTTTTGCCGTGCACCGAACGTGGCCTTCCGCAGCACCAGCGTGATCGCCCAGCAAACCGCCGCGCGTGCAGGACTCGGCATCGCTGTGCTGCCCAACTACATGGCTCGTCATGATCCGGCACTGGTTCGGGTGCTGCCCAGCGAGACCATCCAGCGCAGCTACTGGATCTGTACCCGCCGCGAGTTGCACAAGTCGGTACGCCTGCGGGTGGTCTGGGACTACCTCCTGGCACTGTGCGCGGCGGAACAGGACGAGCTGCTAGCCGAATAGCGCCTTGCCGGCCAGCAGCAGAGCCGCCAGCCAGCCGGCCACGGCAAACAGCTGCTGCAGGCGTGGGCCGGCGATCCGGGTGGCAAGCGGCCTGGCCAGCAACAGGCCGAGCACCGCCCCCATGGCAAAGGGTGCGCCGATCCGCCAATGCATCGCACCGGCCAAGCTGGCGCTGACCACACTTCCCGTGGAAACCAGCGCGATGACGGCCAGAGACGTCGAGACAATGCTCTTCATGCGCAGGTTGGTGTAGCGGTTCAAGGCCGGGATGATCACAAAGCCCCCGCCCACTCCCAGCAGGCCAGAAAGCAAGCCGGAGAGGGCCCCGGTGAACGCCAGGGCGCGTGCGCAAGGTAACGTCCAGCGCAATCGCCCTTGCAACGGGTTCAGCACGCAGGGTTCGATGTAGCGATGGGCTTCGCTGCCCTCACCCCGCAGCGCTTTGGCCGCCTTGTGCCAGATGCGCAGGCAGGCGTAGATCAGCACGGCAGCGAACACCAGCGCCAAGGGTGTATTGGGCAAGCGGTGGGCCAGCATCAGGCCGAACGGTGCCGCCGCAATACCGATCAGGGCGATGAACAGGGCGGCGCGATAACGCACCAACCCCTCGCGCAAGCCCAGTACCGCACCCACCGCCGCAGCGAGCCCCACGGCGAGCAGGCCGATGGGCGCCGCTTCGACCATCGACAGCCCAAGCCCGAACACCAGCAGCGGTACGGCCAGGATGCCACCCCCGGCGCCGGTCAGCGCCAGCACCGCACCGATGATCGCACCCAGGCCTGCGCCCAAGAGTTGATGTTCGATCACTGTGCGCCCTCGGCGTCCAGCGGTTGTGGGCGCGCCAGCCATTCTCGGCCTTTGAGCATGCCCTGCCAATACAGCGGCGGCAGCACTCGTGCCTTGAGCAGCCAGGCCAGGCGTGTCGGCTGGCGCCCATCGAGCAGCCAGCGGGGAAAGCTCGGCGCGACCTTGCCGCCATAGGTGAATTCGGCCAGGACGATCTTGCCGCGCTCGACGGTCAGCGGGCAGGAACCATAGCCGTCGTACTGCGCCAGGGTAGTGAGACGGCCCAGCGCTACCAGCACGTTGTTGGCTACCACTGGCGCCTGCTTGCGCGCCGCCGCGGCAGTCTTGGCATTGCTGGTGTTGGCCACATCGCCCAGGGCGTGGATGTTGGCGAACTGGCGATGGCGCAAGGTATGCGGATCGACATCGACCCATCCGGCTGCATCGGCCAAGGGGCTCTGGCGGATAAAGTCCGGGGCAACCTGTGGCGGTACCACATGCAACAGGTCGAAGGATTCGGCACGGGTTTCGGTGCTACCGTCGGCCAGTGTACGCACGAAGGTGGCACGCTGACTGGGCCCATCCACGGCCACCAGCCGATGGCTGTAATTCAGGTCCACGCCGTACTTGTCGATGTAGGCCATCAACGCTGGCACATAATCGGGAACGCCGAACAGCACTGCACCGGCATTGAAGAAACTGGCTTTCACATCGCCCAGCCGTCCACTGCGCAGCCAATGGTCGCAGGACAGGTAGAGGGCCTTTTGCGGCGCGCCAGCGCACTTGATCGGCATCGGCGGCTGGGTGAACAGCGCACGGCCTTGCTTGAGCTTTTGCACCAGCTCCCAGGTGTAAGGTGCCAGGTCGTAGCGGTAGTTGGAGGTGACACCGTTGCGCCCCAGGGTTTCGCCAAGCCCGTCGATCGCGTCCCAGTCGAGCGTGAGGCCCGGGCAGACCACCAGCTGTTCATAACTGATGGCGCGGCCACCCTCCAGGGTGACCAGCTGGGCAGATGGGTCGAAACCCTGGACACGCGCCTTGATCCAACGGACGCCGCGCGGGATGGCCGAGGCCATGGTACGGGCGGTGCTCGGCGCTTTGAACACGCCGGCGCCGACCAAGGTCCAGCCGGGCTGGTAGTAGTGCACTTCGGCAGGGTCGATCAGGGCGATGTCCAGCGACGGATCACGGGCAATCAGGCTGGAGGCAGTGGCGATACCGGCGGCACCGGCACCGACGATGACCACCTTGTGGTGGTCGGCATTGGCAGGCATGGCAGTCAATCCTGGAATTTCTGGTGATAGGGCAGGGCAGTCAAAGCTTGTTCAGCGGGATCTTCAGGTAGCTCACGCCGTTTTCCTCAGGCTCCGGAAGCTGGCCGCTGCGCATGTTGACCTGCACCGAAGGCAGGATCAGCACGGGCATGTCGAGGGTCTTGTCGCGGGCTTCGCGCATGGCCACGAAGCTGTCCTCATCGATGCCTTGGTGGATGTGGATATTGCTGGCGCGCTGCTCGGCCACCGTGGTGACGTAGCGCATCTCGCGCCCGCCTGGCAGATAGTCGTGGCACATGAACAGCAGCGTCTGGTCGGGGAAGGCCAGCAACCGACGGATCGAGCGGTACAGCGTGCGCGCATCGGCGCCGGGGAAGTCGCAACGGGCGGTGCCGTAGTCAGGCATGAACAGGGTATCGCCGACGAACACCGCCGTCTCACCCGCGTCCACGACCATGTAGCTGAGGCATGCCGGTGTATGCCCGGGGGTATGCAACGCACGGGCATGCAGGTTGCCGATGCGGAAGCCCTCTTCATCTTCGAAGAGCACATCGAACTGGCTGCCATCACGGGCGAAGCCAGGCTCGGCGTTGAACAGCGTGCCAAAGACTTTCTGCACCTCGGTGATGTGCGCACCGATGGCGGTATGGCCGCCAAGCTTGCCCTTGAGGTAAGCCGCCGCCGAAAGGTGGTCGGCATGCACGTGGGTTTCCAGCACCCATTGCACGGTGGCCTTGAGCTCTGTCACACGGTCGATCAGGCGATCCGCCGAAGCGGTGCAGGTGCGCCCGGACTTGGGGTCGTAGTCCAGCACGCTGTCGATCAGTGCGCACTGAAGGGTTTCACGATCCATGACCAGGTAGCTGATGGTCGAGGTCGCCTCGTCGTAGAAGGCTTCCACGTGAAGGTTGTTGCCGATGATCATCACGTTCTCCAAATGGTCTGCCTCAGCTTGTATGGGCGCAGGCAGTGGGAGGAGGTTTATCAAGATGCATGCCAGGCGCTTTTGCACATCCGGCCCCATGAACACGGCCCGTTGATCACCGCTGTGCGTGCCGGTGGCAGTACCATTGGCAGTCGACTGTCAGCCAATGGCAGTGTTTGGCAGTCCTTGTTACCCTGCGCCAGGTTATCCAATCGGTGCCGTCATGCCTGAATCTCATCCACTCATCCTAGCCCTGGTTTCCTACCTTGAGCACGATGCCGTGCCTGCCATCGTGCTGGACACCGACTACAACATCCTTGCGGCCAACGCGGCTTATCGGCGGCAGTTCGGTCGAAACGAGCAGGCCCCGCTGGGTGAGAAATGCCACCGGGTGTCGCATCACTACGCTGTGCCGTGTGACCAGGCCGGTGAGCACTGCCCGATGCGCAAGGCGTGGGACAGCAAAGTGCCGGAGCGAGTGCTGCATATTCATCACACGCCGCGTGGCCCTGAGCATGTGGATGTAGAGTTGCGGCCGATCCTCGATGAGCAGGGCAGGGTGGTGGCTTTCGTCGAGCGGCTGACCAGCATCACCCTGGCTTCCGCACAACCTCAGGAACAAGGGCTGGTCGGGCGAGCGCCCGCTTTCAAGGCCGCGCTGGCCAGCCTTCAGCGTGCGGCACCCGCGCAGATTCCAGTGCTGCTGCAGGGCGAGTCGGGTACCGGGAAGGAGCTGTTTGCACGCGCCATTCACATGGGTAGCCCACGGGCTAATGGTCCGCTGGTAGTCGTCGACTGTACCGGCCTGACCGAGTCGCTGTTCGAAAGCGAGCTGTTCGGCTACGAGAAGGGGGCATTCACCGGCGCCAATCAGCGCAAGATCGGCTTGGCCGAGGCCGCCCATGGCGGCACATTGTTCCTCGACGAAATCGGCGAAGTGCCGTTGGCGATGCAGGTCAAACTGCTGCGCCTGATCGAGTCCGGCAGCTTTCGCCCGGTCGGCAGCCTGCGTACCGTCCATGCCGATTTCCGTCTGGTGTCGGCAACCCATAAACCGCTCAAACAGATGGTGGCGGCCGGCAGCTTCCGTGAGGACCTTTATTACCGCATCAGCGGTTTCCCGATCCGCTTGCCGGCATTGCGCGAGCGGGTGGAGGATCTGCCGCTGCTGGTCGAAAGCCTTCTGCAGCGCATGGGCGGCAAACCGCCGGCCAGCTTGACCGAAGAGGCCCTCCAGCAGCTGAGCCTGCACACGTTTCCAGGCAACATCCGCGAGCTGCGCAACATTCTTGAAAGGGCGCGACTGTTTGCCGATGACGGCCTGATACGTCCGGAGCATCTGCCGGATGAGGTCGGGCCGCAACGTCCAGCGGCCCGGGGCAAGGGCCGCAGAAGCCATGATCTGGCTGATCTGGCACAGGCGCTGGAATACTTTCAGGGGCCGCGCAGCGAGCTGGCCCGTCATCTTGGCCTGAGTGAACGCACCCTGTATCGCCGCCTGAAAGCACTGGGTTTCAACTGACGGGCGAGGGTGACGCGAAGACGGGTTTGAAGCTGGTTATATCGGCGCGCGCGTAAATATTGTTGACCAAACAAACAGATATTATCACCCGCCAGGACAATACCAGTTGGTCATCCTCGGCTTGACTTTCAAAAGGGCATCTTTGAATATCCGAGCCGTACCCGGCTAATGCCAAGCCCCATAAAAACTTCAAGACCTCGGGCCAGAACAATAATTAAGCGCGGCCTGACAGCCGTGCCAGTTTTCCGGCGCCGTTAAATCGTTGAGACCCCGACATGGAACGTCGAACAAGCCTGCCCCCCATCGCCAGCGGGCGACTCGCCCAACCGAACAATTACCTGCATGAGGCATTGCAAACGCATCTGGATAATATGGGCAATATGAAATACGCCTATTATGCGTCGGTGGGTAATCGTCTGCTAGAGCCGATAATAATTTCCAACTATCCGCCTCGCTGGGTCAAGAATTATAAAGATTCAAACAGCCACCTGATCGACCCGATCATCAACCACGGTTTGAAGAAGATCGCGCCTTTTTCCTGGCAAGAGGCCCTCGCCTGCAGCACACCCGAAGGCCTGGATTTCTTCAAGCGTGCGACCCGCTACCAGATTTGCTCCGGTGTCACCTTTACCCTGCGCGACAGCTGCGGAATGTTCTGTGCCTTGAGCCTGTGCGATCCAGGCCCGCAGGCGGAACTGGATCGACGCCTGGCCAGGAACCAGAGCCACCTGCAGATGCTGCTGATTGGTTTCCATGGCTGGCTGATGTCGTCGCGCCCCACCGACCAGTTGTTCCCGGCGGCAGGCGCACAGGGCCTGCTCTCAGTGCGCGAACTGGGCATATTGCAGCGGGTTGAACGCGGCACGAGCTACCGTGAAATTGCAGATCACTGCGGAATTTCAGAGCGCACGGTGAAATTCCACATGTCGAACATCGTCGGCAAATTGCAGGTAGCTAATGCCAAGCAGGCCGTATACGAAGCCAAGCGCCAGGGCATTATCTGATCAGGCGATATCGCGGCTGGGCACGTCGACCGTTCGCAGACTCAACGGCCAGTGCCCGGCTTGCAGCGATGCCAGCGGCACCTTGCGCTCGATGCTGTCGAGCAACCGCCGGCGATTGCACGGGCTGATCGGCATGTCCAGCAGGTGGACGATCTCGCCCGGCGACGCCTCGCCACTGTCGAGGATGTGGTAATGCCAGCCGGTGTGCCGAACGATGCGCGCCATGGCATGGCTGACAACCGTGATGATCGACTCGAGGCCAGTGCGCTCAGCATGGTCATGCATGCTGTAGAGCAGCATTTCAGTCAGAGGCAAGTGTGCCAGGCCGAGCTTGCGTGAACGGGTCTTGTCGACGAAGAAGCGGCTGGACTCGGCCATCAATGCCTGTTTGGGCGGCACGCAGGTGAAAAAGTCCCGGAACGGCCCTTCAACCATGTACGGTTCAAGCGTGTTGATCAGGCGAACGCCAGCCAATGGAATGCCGTCACACAGGCCTACCAGGTAAGTGGTGTTCTGACTGTCGTATTCATCCAGTTCGATACCATCGCGCACCGCCACCCGCCAATTGAGACGGTCGGCAAATACATGTTTGCGCAAGCCATACAATTCCGCCACCCACGGGTGAGGGTCGGCACGGTATTCAACTTTGTGAAATTCAACCGTTTTCATGCTGCGCTGTTCTTCCTTGTTCTACAGAAAGGCAATGATAAAAACATTGTCGCGCTGCTCTCCCTGTTGGCATCGGCTTCCAACATAGCGCGCTATTAGCCTACCCCTCTATTGCGCCGAACAACCTGTACCTAAGTTCAAGTGGCTATCAAATTTCAACCACCGGTCAGCACCTGTACCTAGAGACAGTTGTCGTCATCGAAGAGTTAGGCAGACTTAATGGCTCGCCGTGCAGGGCATCAATACGCCTGTCCTGAAGACCGATAAGTGTCAGGCGCACCGTTGCGAGTGGAACTTGCTGCCTGCATTTCAACGCCGCCCTTGCTAGTTGCAGGGTCGTTCACGCCAGCACCTCAAACAGGGAAGTCAATGGAAAAGTCTGCCACTTCAGCTCCTCGCCGCGTCGTCGTTACCGGGTACGGTGCGATCTGCTCGCTTGGCCGCACCGCTGACGCCATCTGGGACGCGATGATGGATTATCAGATCGGCTACCGTCTGCATCGTTTTGATGACCCCACCATCCATGCGCGCTTCTTCGGTTTTATCGAGGACTTCGGGCGCGAGGCGATGCGCCCGTTCTCCAAGAAAATCTCCAAGATGTTGCCGCTGTTCGCCAAGTACAGCCTGGTCGCTGCAGATCAGGCATTGCACATGGCCTTTGGCGATACGCCACTGGATGAAGTGGTGTCGCCCTTCGATCGTGGTGTGGTGCTGGGTACCGGATGGGGCGGCCTCGACACAGCCAACATGAACAACAACGAATACTGCCAGCAAGGGATCTCGACTTCGTTCGCCACCGTCATGTCCATGTGCAATGCCGCTACCGCGGGTATCACCATGAACTGGAACATGCGCGGTATTCAGAACAGTCCGGTAGCGGCCTGTGCGACCGGCACCATCGCCATCGGCGAGGCGTATGAAGCGATTCGGGCAGGTCGAGCGCGAATGATGATCGCCGGGGGCAGCGAGTCGTTAAAGGAGCAGTTCAACGTCTGGTCCATCGACGTGATCCAGGCCCTGAGCAAGGAACAGGAGAACCCGCGCCTGGCCTGCTGCCCATTCAGCAAGGGACGAAGCGGCTTCATACTTTCCGAAGGCGCTGCAGTGCTGTGTCTTGAGGACTATGAACTGGCCAAGGCACGTGGCGCGAAGATCCTCGGCGAGATCACCGGCTACGCCAACTACTCGGACGCGTTCGACATGACAGCGCCGGCCGAGGACATGCAGGCCAGGGTGCGCGTGATCCGGGACGTGTGCAACCAGGCCAACGTCGAGGCCTCGCACATCGACTACATCAACCTGCATGGCACCTCCACGCCGCTGAACGATGTCAACGAGGCGCGTTCGATCAAGATGGCGCTGGGGGAGGCCGCCTATGCCATCCCTATGTCGAGCACGAAGTCGTATACCGGCCACCTGATCGGTGCGGCAGGTTCGATGGAAGCGATCTTCTGCCTCAAGGCCATGGCCCGAGGCACCATCCCGGCCACCATTCACCTGGATGAAGCCGATCCTGAGTGCGATCTGAACTTCGTACCCAATCAACACCTGCATGCCCAGCAGCTGGATAACGTGCTGAACCTGAGCTTCGGCTTCGGTGGCGCCAATGCCGGCATCATGCTGCGCAAGGTGCACTGATCATGCAATGGCAGTTTGGAGCTGAACAGATCGAGGCATGGGCGGACCTGTCCGGCGACCGCAACCCTATCCACTTCGACCCCCAGGCAGCGCGCCGCATGGATGCGCCGGATGTAGTGGTACACGGCATGCTGGCGCTGCTGCCAGTCAAGCATCGCATGGGGTGCTCGGTTGGCCTGGAAAACGAAGACTGGTTGCAGTTCAAGGCGCTGCTCAAGACGCCGGTACTGCGCAACGCCAGCGTCACGCTTGCCACACGGCCGCGCGGCACCGGCAGCGCGTTCAAATTGCATTCCACCAGCAGCGACAGCGAGCACGTGGTAGGCCATGTGGCCCAGGTTGAAGCCCCGGCATGGGAATCGAGATCCGCCGGTTTCGCCTTGGACCAGGCGCACGTAAAGGCCTGGCTCAGGCAGTTTCGCGAAGGCCTGGGCGACGGGCTGGACGGGTGGGTCGCGCTGGATGCCCTGATCTTTTCACACTTCATCCGCAACCACCTGGGCGTGATATTCGAGCACCTTTCCGGGCAATTTGCCCAGCGCCAGGCACCTGAGCGCATCGAGGACATCGCCCATCACCTGGTGGTACAGACCAGCCACCAGATCACATGCTGCACAGCGCTGTGCTCATGGGACAGCTTGCAGTCCGATATCCGCTGCGAAATCGACAACATCCTTCTGATTGAAACCCCAGGCAAGGCCGTCGGCACCGTCGACCTCGGCGTAGTCGTCGGCGCCAGCCATGTGATGACCATCACCCTTGGCCTGATGATCAAGACCGTCCCCACCCCCGCAGGAGCGAAGCAATGACCACCGTTGACCACGTATTCACCATCCTCCGTGACCTCATCCTCGACCTGAAGGATGTCGACGAAAACCAGGTGACCCTCGATACCACGATCGAGTCGATGGAGTTCGACAGCCTGGATTTCGTCGAGATGCAGGTCGTCGTGCAGAAGAAGATCGGCGTGGCCCTCAACCCCGACTCGTTCGCTACGCGCAAGGTCGCCACCTTGCGCCAGCTCTGCGAATACGTCGTCGAGCTCAAGGAATTGGCCGCCGTAGATGCCTGAGCCACAGGGCCCACTTCAAGCAAAGGAAAAGGAAATGTCCACGCCGAACAGCTGTGTGCTCGCTATTTCCGAAGCGAGAGAGTCGAAGATCCGCAAATTGAGCGAAGTGTCGCATCACAAGACGATGGACCACGCGACCGTATTGCCTTGGGACCAGGAAGTCGATCGATGCCTTTATCCCAAGGACCCCGATCATCTCTGGATCGCTGGAACCCCCTATTGCGAAGGCCTGACCGACGCACAGAAGCTGGAGCTGGCCTGGCTGGAAACAGGCCGTGACATCTCCATGTTCATCTGGCTGGAACAGACCATCCCACCGTTGTACATGGGCTACGTCACCCAGTTCCACGACCGCATCTCTCAGGACCTGCAGGAATACCTGATGATCTTTTCCAAGGAAGAGATCGTTCACACCCTGACGTTCAAGCGCTTCATGGCGAAGGCTGGCCTGCAGCTCTGGAACCCGCCGGTCGGGCTCTTTGAGCTGCTGACCCAGACCCTTCCAAAGCTGGAGCCGGCGGTTGGCGTACTGTTCACGCTGCTGATCGAATGGGTTGCGGAAATGGGTGCCATGCATACCTCTCAGGGGCGGGCGATCGAGCCGATGACCCGAGCCCTGTTCCGTGAGCATCACTATGACGAAGCGCGCCATATCGCCTTTGGCCGCTGGATCAGCGAGTCGTACTTCGAAACCGCCAGTGCTGAATCGATCGCTCAGGTGAAAGCCATGAGTCGCAAGATCATTCCTGCGCTGATCGACATGTTCACCTACAACCCGGAAATCGCCTCGCACACCTCGTTCGAGTTCCCGATCGCGGTGAATGACAAAGCGAAGATCGAAGAGGTCTGGCGTTCGGCGCACAATGCCCGACTGAACAACGCCCGATTCGCCGAAATCTACGCGTGGATCGACAAGCTGGGCCTGCGGCAATGACCGCGACCACCTGGGACGCCATCTTCGTCGGGGCCGGGATCACCAGCCTGGCTTGCGCGGCCATGCTGGTCAAGCGTGATCCCTGGGCGCGGGTCCTGATGATCGACAAGCATATCGTCGTGGGCGGCTATGCCTCGACGTTCAGTCGCCCCAGGCAATCGGCGGTATTCGATTGCAGCCTGCACAAACTCAGCGGCATGGCGCAAGGGGGCAACCTCATCAGGATTCTGCGTGACCTGGGACTGGACAAGGAACTCGACCTTGTCTACCCCGACGACTACTTCTGCGCCTATCAGGAGGGCACGGCGTTGCCACTGGCCAACGATGCCGAACTGGTCGAGCAGCAGTTGATCGAGCGCTTCCCTCACCAGGCCGCCCCCCTGCGCACGTTCTTCGCGCAGGTGGGCACCTATGGGCGCAATGGCTACTACCAGTTCCAGATGCTTGATGGCAGCTTCGAGCCAGACATGGCTGAGCTGCGCTGGGCCCACCGCAACCTCAAGCACAAGACCGTGCATGAGGCCCTGCATGAGATGTTCGATGACCCGTACCTGATCGAAATCCTCGCAGCACCTGGCATCTATGTAGGCGGGTATCCGGAGGATCTTGGCTACCTGTACTACCTGCATGTGGTCTACGCCACGCTCAACCGCGGCAACGCTTATGTCAAAGGCGCCTCGCAGCGCCTGTCCGACCTGCTGGCGAGTCGCGTGGAACAAGCCGGAGGGCAGATTCTGCTGAGCACGCTGGTCGAGGAAGTCACCACCGACAAGCTCGGCAGGGTCACAGGTGTACGCACCCGAGCCGGTGAGTACCTGGCGCCTCAGGTGTTCATCAATACCTCGCCTCATTACGCCCTGGAGCATTTGTTCAAGAGCGACGTCGACTTGAGCGAATCCCGCGAGAAACTGGCCGCACTGAAGCCAGCACGTTCCACTACCACCATCTATCTGATCACCGACGTTGCCCCTGAGCAACTTGGCCTGTGCCACAGCGAGTCGATGCTGTTTGCCGCAAACCCGGCCGCCGCGAGCAGCTTGCGCATCGAGGCCGAGCGTAGCGGCTACCCACCTGCGCTTTGCGAGCAGGCATTCTGGGCCATGTCTCCGATCGAGGTGACCAACTATCACCTGTTGGCACCTGAGGCCGGGAAGGTCGTGTGTATCAACGTGCTCGATTCGATCGAGCATTGGCCGGCGCGGCGAACAGCGCAATACCGGGAAAAAAAGCAGCGGGCGAGCGAGTTGCTGATCGACCGCCTGCAGGCCCAGTTTCCCGGATTGCGCGGCCACATCCTGCATACCGAGGTGGCCACGCCTCATACCTATGTGCGCTTCACCAACAACACGGCCGGGTCCGGCTACGGCGCCATGGTGGGTACCGACCTCAAAGGCCACGTGTTCCACCATGGTTTCCCAGTCCAGGGCGTGCAGTTCCTCAGCGCCTGGGTAGCGGGGCCCAGTTACGAGGCTGCATTCGGCTATGCAGAGATGAAAGCCAGACAGTGGAGGCGGGCATGAGCAGACACGAACAATCGACAGGCTGGTTGGGGATCACCGTGTCCAAACTGTTCATCCGTGTGATGTTCAGGCAGGTACAGGGGTGGAAACGAGACGTGCCGGGCAGGGCTACCGCTTTCGTCGAGACGACCCGCGACAGCAGCAGGCTGGAAGGGGCAGTGTTGCCGGCCAACACTGCACAAGCCAAGGGCGTGGTACTGCTGTGCCACCCGTTCCTGAAATATGGCATGCACTACTTTTTCGAGAACAAGCTCGACCAGCCGTTCCTCGATCAGGGCTATAACGTCATTGCCTTCAACTTCAAAGGCTTCGGTCGCAGCACCATCGGCGGGCATGCGTTTGCCGATGATGTCCTGGCGATTGCGAGAAAGATCACACGGGAATACCCCGGCCTCCCGATCCATCTGGTCGGCTGCTCGTTCGGTGGTTACCACCTGTCACATGCGCTGGCGCGTGACGCCTCACCTTTCACCTCGGCAGTCCTGGACAGTGTCCCCGTCTCGGTCCGCAGCTACTTCACGCGCGGGCCATTACGCCTGGCCATGCGCTGGATCAGCGGCAGTCGCCTGGCGGTGCCCACCGGTACCTGTGCGATCGACCACTCGCTGAAAAGCGTTCGCCACCTGCCCATTGCCTACCTCTACGGGCTGGACGACCGGTACATACCCGAAACCAGTGTGCAGCGACTAAGCGCGGATTGTACCTCCGTGCACATGGTCGCTTTCGAAGGGTGCCGCCATCTGGAAAACCACAAGAAGCACCGAGATCGCTACTTCCAGGAAATTCTCGCTTTCTTCTCCCGCGCAGAATCACAGCAACGCCTCGAAACGGCCTGACTGTGTGCTGCCTGATACAAGGACTATGAATCATGGATGGACAACAAGTGCAAAGCGGCAAATGGATTCTCATCACGGGCGGTACTCGCGGTATAGGCCGCGCGCTGGTGCAGCACTTGTCTCGCGAGGGCTACGAGGTCGCGTTCACCTATCAATCCTCTGCCGATGCCGCCCGCCAGCTCGAACAGGAAGTAGCCGACAGTGGCGGTCGTGCCCATGGGCATGCCTGTGATGGCCGCGACTACCCGTCTGTGGCAGCGTTGTGCGAACGACTGGTCAGTGACCTGGGCGGCCCTTACGGCTTGATCAACAACATGGGAATGACCGGTGATCAATTGCTGTTCAATCTCGATATCGCTCGTTATCGCGACGTCGTTGCCACCAACCTCGACTCGGCAGTGTATTTCAGTAAATCGCTCGCGCCGGCCATGGCGGGTGAACGGCAGGGCAAGATCCTGCACATGTCCTCGGTCAGCGGCGTCAAAGGGAACAAAGGCCAGCTGGGCTATTGCGCAACCAAGGCGGCGATGATCGGCATCACCAGGACCATGGCACTGGAACTGGCGCGCTTCAAAGTAACCGTCAATGCGATAGCGCCCGGTTACATCGCCACGGACATGATCGAGCAGATCCCCGACTCGGTACGCAAATCGATCACCGACAACATTCCGCTCAAGCGCTTCGGCGACGTGCATGAAGTCGCTGCCTTGGCGAGCTTCCTTCTTTCGCCACAGGCCAGCTACATCACCGGCCAGACCTTCCTGATCGATGGCGGCCTGACAGCCTGATCGCATCGCCGATCGCGCCTGTCGTGAGGCCCGGAGCACTCATGAGTCATTCATACGATACCGTTTTTGTAGGTTCAGGCCTGGGTGCGCTCGCCAGCGCCAGCCTGCTGGCCCAGCGAGGCCAGAAAGTCCTGGTGGTGGAAAAGCACAATGTTCCAGGCGGCTATGCCAGCAACTTCCGACGCAAGGACTTCAACTTCGATGTCTCGCTGCATTCGTTCGATGGCGTTGTTCGCGGTGCACATTCTTTCAAGGTGATCGAAGCGTGCGGCGTCGCCGACAAGGTCGAGTTCCTGCACCACCCGACGCTCTACCGCTACCGCTCGCCCGATGTCGACATCACCGTGGGGCACCGCGACCTTGAAGGCTACAAGCAGTCGCTCTACCGCTGTTTTCCCCAAGAGGTCGAGAACATCGACCGGCTGTTCGCTGAGTCCAAGCGTAATTACCAGGACATGTGCGGATTCCTCTATTCATCCAGCCCGTTCTGGATGAGGCTCGTCGCCACGCCGATGGTCTATCCGCGGATCCTGCGCTATGGCCATGAAACGGTGGACAGGTACTTTTCCAGGTTCACCCGTAATGAGCGCCTCAAGGAAGTACTCTCGGCGCAATGGAGCTATTACGGGCTGCCAGCCAAAGACCTGGCGTTCGGCTATTTCTCGTACCCTTTCATCGATTATCTGGAAAACGGCGGTTACTCGATCAAGGGTGGCTCCCAAGCGCTTTCATCGGCACTGGTCGAGGTCATCGAACAGCACGGTGGGCGCGTAGAACTGGAATCGGCAGTCCAGCGCATCGTGGTCGAGCGGGGCAGGGTGGCAGGCGTCGTGACGCGCAAGTCAGGGCAGGTCAAGGCACGCAACGTCGTCGCCAATGTCTCGCCACAGGCGGTGGTGGGCCTGGCAGGCCGGGAGCATTTTCCGGGCAAGTACCTCGCCCGGCTGAACGCGCTGAAGCTGTCGGTATCAGGTTTCCAGGTGTACCTGGGGCTGGATTGCCCGTTGAGCGATCTGGGGGTCGGCCCCGAGGAATACATCCACTTTTTCTCACCCGAAAAAACTCAACGCGCTCAATTCGAACATATCAAGGCCGGCGAGCTGCATCGGGACAATACCAGCTGGTCGATCAACTATTTCTCCAATGTCGACCCCTCCATGGTTCCGCCCGGCAAATCCAGCCTGGGCCTGTTCACCCTCACAGGCCCCGACGTCTGGCATTCACTGGACAAGCTGGGCTACCGGCGCAAGAAAGCCGAGCTGACCGAGCTGTTGATCGCCAATGCCGAGCGCGTCATCCCGGACCTGCGTCGGCACATCGAGGTCTGCGAGGCGGGTTCACCGCGCACCATGACCAAGTTCACGCAAAACCCGCAGGGTGCGATCTACGGGTTTGAGCAAACCCCACAGCAGTCCGGGCTGTTCAACCGGTTCCCTCAGAAGTACCCGGTCAAAGGGCTTTATCAGGTAGGTGCGTGGACATTCCCTGGCGCAGGTTTCATCGGAACGATGCTGTCTGCCCGCCTGTTGGTTGACCGCTATTTCCAGCGGTAGAGCCCCCTCAAACGAAACGTCGAGAGACTCCCCATGACTTACGTAGTGACAGACAACTGCATCCAGTGCCGCCATACAAACTGTGTCGATATATGCCCTGCGGACGCCTTCCACCTAGGCCCGAATTTCATCGTCATTAATCCGCAGGAATGCGTCGATTGTGGTCTGTGCCTGCCGGAATGCCCGGAAGAAGCGATCCAGCCGGAGAACCAGCTGGATGACAGCAACCGGCACTTCCTCGCGCTCAACGCCGAGTTGGCGGAGCACTGGCCGGTCATTCTCCAGCGCATCCCTCCGCTGCGCGATCACACCAAATGGAGCCATCAGCCGAACAAACTCGCACACCTGGTGCGTGAAGCCGAAGCGGTCGATCCGGCCGGCGACCATCACCTGCAGCACGCCTGAGGCTAACCTGGACACTACCATGCAGAGCTATGACAGATTCAAAACGCTGGAATCCGACACCTTCGACGTGATCGTTGTGGGCGCCGGTATCGGTGGCCTGACCGCTGCAGCCACGCTTGCCAACCGAGGCAAGCAAGTGCTGGTCCTGGACATGCACTATGAAATGGGAGGCTGTGCCACTGTCTTCCACCGCAAGGGCAAGGACTATGAGTTTGACGTAGGCCTGCACTACATCGGGGACTGCGGCAAGGAAGGGTTGATCCCACGAATCTTGCGCGGCGCCGGTATCGACGATGGTGAGATCAACTTCATCGAGCAGGACCCGGATGGTTTCGAGACATTGTGTTTCCCCGACTTCCAGTTCGCCGTGCCACGTGGATATGAACGCTTCCGCCAGCGCCTTATCGATGCGTTTCCCAAAGAGAAATCCGGCATCAACCGCTATTTCAAGATGCTGCAGCAAGTCTGGGACTTCATGGGTATCCACTCCAGGCCACTTACCGCACTCTGGGTGTTGCCACGCTCCTGGATGCTGATGCGCCATTCAAAATCCACCGTCGCGCAATTTCTCGACACCTGTACTCGCGATGAACGGCTGCGCGCCATCCTGACCGGGCAGCTCGGCGTTTATCATCAACCGCCCAGCAGGGCGACCATGGCTGGCCATGCGGCAGTGGTCAACCACTTCCTACAGGGTTCTTACTACCCTTCAGGGGGCGGCCAACTGTTCTCCGATAAACTCGGCGCGGTGGTGGAGCGCAACGGAGGCAAGATCCTGCTGCGCTCCAAGGTCGAACGCATCCTGATCGAAAATGGTCGGGCAGTGGGCGTCGAATTCAGCAACAAGCATCTGGGTAAGCGCACCGTCAAGGCAGGTGCAGTGATCTGCAACGCAGACATCAAGCACACCCTGCTGGACCTGATCGGGAAAGACCACCTCAAGACGAAGACCATTACCCGTGCCGAGCATTTCGAAATGTCGCCGGCGATGGGCGTGGTCTACCTGGGGATCGATATGGACCTGAAGGCACTGGGCCTGAAGAACACCAATTATCGTATCTATCCCGGTTGCGACTATGAGCGCGCCTACCGGGAAGTTTTCGCCGGTCAGTTCCCCGAAGAGCCTCACCTGTTCATCGGCAACGCCACGATGAAGGACCCGGACAACCCTGCAATTGCCCCGCCCGGGATCTACAACTTGCAGTTGATGTCGGCGGTCCCTTCAAACCCCGAAAGCTGGGGGGTCACCCAAGCCGAACTGGCGGATGGCAGTTACCGCAACAACCCTGCTTACCTGGCCAGGAAGCAATGGTATGCGCAACAACTGATTGCACTGGCCGAACGTGTGATACCTGGGATGGCGAAACACGTTGTCTACCAGGAAGTCTCCACGCCGTTTTCCGTGACCCGGTTCATCGGCTCATCGGGCGGTACATCCTATGGCCTGGCGTTCACCCCCGAATATTTCCTGCATAACCGCCCAGGTACGAAAACCGACATCCGCAACCTCTACCTGTGTGGCGCATCCACCCGCACAGGGCACGGGATTTTCGGCGCGATGACAGGCGGCGTCGAAGCTGCAGCAGCGGTCGGGGGCCGCAAGTTGCGCTATCAGATCATGGATGTGGGTACGCGTGCAGAGGCCCAGGCAAGCGCTTGATGCCAGGCGCATACGGTGGTCTATGCTGCAACGGCCAATGCCAGCGCATTTCATCAAGGAGAGATGATGTGTCAAATGACTACAACACTGCTTTGCTGCTAGCTGCCGGGCTCAGCCTCCTGGCTTCGATACTGCACCTGGGCGTGATCCTGGTCGGGCCGCCCTGGTATCGACTGTTCGGGGCAGGCGAACGTTTCGTGCGTGCAGCCCAGGCAGGGCGGTGGTACCCACCACTGGTTACGGCAGGTATCGCCGTGGTGCTGGCCAGCTGGGCCGTTTATGCCCTGTCAGGGGCGGGGTTGATCGAGCGGCTGCCTCTGCTGCGGCCAATACTCTGCGTGATCACCTTGGTCTACCTGCTGCGCGGCCTACTGGGGCCCTTTGCATTGGCCGGTACAGGCCGCAGCGGCCGGTTCATCCTGACCAGCTCGGCAGTTTGCCTGGTCTATGGCCTTGTTCATCTGACCGGACTCATTCAGGTGTGGCAGCAGCTCGCGCTGGCTAGCTGACATACGGTGGCCAGGCACAAAAAAGCCCGCTTCCGCGGGCTTTCTTGTACCTGGCTGGGCAGCGTATCTGTAGGTTCACAAAATAGGTGATAGGCCAGACCCCGTGAAATTGGAATCTTCGCCATTTTTTTTGTGAAATGAAGGGGTGCTTTTCACAGAAAAGCCGAGAAATCCCTACTCACCAATCACAAAAGTTGATTGGCCTGGAAAGGGCCGTTTACGACCGACGCGTGACTTTTCGGTAAGGGATGAGGAGTAGTCGCAGCGATCCTTTAGCTCCTAGTCTGGCGACCTTGGGTTCAGAATCCGACTGGCAATGCCCGCCGTCACTACTTCAGAGGAACCAGCTTCCTCTGCTGCCAAAATTGCGGGGGGCTCATGCTGGTACCCAGGCCCGACAAATGCGCAGTTGCAGCCCTCAATTGCAAGGCTATCCAAAGCGGCACGCGTGTCAATCAAGATCTGATGCATGACGATGGCCGGCCTCACGGAGGTGAAACCGGAGATTCAGATTGACTAAACCGACCCCGTAGACACCAACCTCCACGAAGGCCGCTATCGACCCAGGCTGTGTGAAAACACCTGCGATTGTCTAACCTTCTGATCGTCGAGATCGTGGCGGGGACGATCATGAAGCGGTTCATTGAAGGTGAGGTCCGGACGCAAGTCACGCTGCTGCCGGAGTGCCTGGATGATTACATCACCGAAGAAAACCCAGTTCGGGTGGTCGACGTTT
>NZ_BQIJ01000015.1:0-151264 GCF_021602465.1 Pseudomonas urethralis | reverse complement strand
CAAACCTGATGCGGGCGCACCGGAAGATCTGCCAGCCTGACCCGAACAGAACCCCACCGACCGCCGCCTGGCGGTATTTTTTTGCCTGGAGAATACCCATGACCCAAACCCAGCCCCGGGGCATCCGTAATCGGAACCCCGGAAATATCGACTTCAACCCGCGCAACGACTGGCAAGGCCAGATCGGCAAAGAACCTGGTGGCCGCTTCGCCATCTTCGACACGCCCGAGAACGGCATTCGTGCCTTGGGCAAGCTGCTGATCAACTACCGGGGCAAGGACGGCATGCCTGGTGTAGGCGGGAAGGGCATCGACACGGTGCTGGAGACCATCAATCGCTGGGCGCCGAGCAGCGAGAACGACACCCAGGCCTACGCCTCGGCCGTGGCAAAGCGCATTGGCGTGCGCACCACCGACCCGATCGACATCAAGGACCCGGCCACGCTGCGCGGGATGGTGATCAGCATCATCATCCACGAGAACGGCGGCAACCCGTACCCTCCGGCGATCATCGATGAGGGCGTGCGGCGGGCGCTGGCATGAGCTGGCTGGGCGCGGTGCCGGCCTGGTGCTGGTGGCTGATCGGCCTGGTGCTGGTCGCCGGAGGCCAGCAGTACCGGGTGGTGGTTGCCCAGGGCGATACCGGTACCGCACGCAGCGAGCTGGCCGACTACCGCCTGCAGGTGGCTGAGCGCGACCGGCGTGCAGCTGCCCAGGCCAGAACTGAAGAACAGCGCCGCCAGGCCGTGGCGGACAAGGAGGGTGAGAGTGCACGACAACAAGTGGAACTGGCCAAAGTCCGCGCCGCTGCTGCTGAGTCTGCTGCTGGTGGGATGCGCGGGGAAATCGCCAGACTGCGGGACGGCCACAGAGCCACCTGCGGCGCCATTGCTACCCAGCAGCGCCAGGCAGGAACATCTGCCGTCGTGGTGCTCGGGGGATTGCTTGAAGAAGCTGACCGAATGGCGGGAGACCTCGCGACAGCGCTTGAGCGAAGCCGAATAGCTGGGCTGGCGTGCGAGGCTGTGGTTGACGGGATGAGGTCTCGGTAGCGGTCCTATACTGGCCGTCTACCTTGAGGAAACGGGAGCAGGCTAGGTGGGCATGATCGATACTAATGACGACAATTGTGACTCATAAGTTTTCCTTCGCACTCCATCCGCGAATAGATATGCCTATAAATGCGGCGCTGATATGTCAGCGCCGCATAGTAATTACTAGTTTACAGTAAATGGTTGATATCTGAAGCTATCCCACTCTTTGCTAGAATTCGGGCTTTTTGCATAAAATCCAAGTATGTAATCACCTTTGTTTTTAGGGATCCATATAAATTCTTTGCGGTTCACAAATTCTGAAAGAGCACTCCATTCACCGTTATATTTTACGTAGACTCTGTATAGAGTGTCATCCCCGGCATCACCGCCGCTAGAGTTCAGCTTTATATTTACTGTACTTCCTAGTGGTTGTGGTGATGAACTGCTCAAAGACATTGACGTAATGCGAAGATTTGAGTTCATTTCGTCAATTTTTTTTCTCCAAACCTTTTCATAATGCTCGGTTGCATCTGTAGGCGAGATAGAATTGATGGCGTGCAGCAGGTGTACATGAATTCCAAGGTACTCAGGAGCGACATACGGCTTTGTTTTCAACACTATGTGGGCTAGATCATATGTTGAGAAGCCATCAACATCATAAAGAGGAAGAATGTTGATAAGCGTATTTAGTCCTTTTCCGTAAGTGTCGGCAGCTTCGCTACTGAGTTTTGATTGGGATTTCGACCAATCATAAATCCCTAGCAATGTAAACATGTATCCATTTAACGTGTAATCCACCGGAGTGTTAGGGTACTCAGGGAAGAAAATAAAGTCTTTAAGTGACGGGTCAAGATCACCCATGTCAGACAGTGATCCTCCGTCCTTGACCTTGGTCATGAGGTTTTGGTAGGACAGATCACCAGCGACTCTGTATTTGTCTTCTCCGCTAAGCTTAAGCGCTCTTGCGAAAACGCTGAGGGCGTTTCCTTGGGCCATAGCGCTTACCCATCCATCAGGCAACGAGTTATGCCTATGAGGCATAGTAGGGTAAGGGAAAGCACCATTAGAAGTTTGCAGATCAACTAATTTATCAGCAGCTTGATAAAACTTTCCTAAAGATTCAGCGTCGCCGCGTAGGTAGCGGCCGTGCATCATTAGTGCGTAATGGCTGAGTGTTACCGCGTTCCAGTAAAGTGAGGTTCCATTTATTACTTGAGGAAGTCCTGATTCATGCATGAATATCAGGCCGTCGTTGTGATAGTCCTTCCACTTGCCATAGTTCAGGTAGTCTCCATCGCTTGTATAATTCTGGAAGTAAGAAATGTAAGAGCCGTCGTGGAAAACACCAGACGTACCGTTGTAACGTTCTTCCAGCTCTAAAGCGTCTTCGTGGCTAACATTAGGCTTTGGCCACATTGCTCGGTTTGTGTATTTATTGTATGAGACAGCTGCTATTGATAGGATTGTGACTGCTAATAAAATCCATTTTGCTGCGGGTTTCATATTGCTCATTACATCCAGTTGTATGTTGTTTGTGATATATGGCTGAGTAGCCGATTATCAATGTTTCGATTTTGCGTTGGCTGCATAATTTTGCCTGATGGCTGTCACGCAGTCTATGGCCTAGCAGGTTGCACAACAGTCAGAAAGGTACTCACAGAAATTGCAGAAGACACCCTGCCTGGGTACGATACTGTTTTTATATACAGTGTATAGTCATGATAGATACGCTTCCACGCGAGTGGGTCGCCGCGCTCGACAACGTCTGCGACCTGGCCACCGATCCCGAGAAGCACGCGGCCAAGCTGGTGCAGCTGGCTTTCGAGTACCGCCGGCGGCGCCAGGTCGACGACCTGCAGCTGTCCGAAATGCTGGAGATGGCCGACGCAGCCAGGTGGTTCGGGCTGAGTGAGCATGAGGAGATGTATGCGTGCGGGCTGTTCAAATTCCGCGATCCTGAGCCGGACCACTACGTGCACGAGATCCTTCGAAAAGGGAAGGGTGGGCCGGCGGTCTGTGAGTAGCTATATAAAGGAAGGGAAACGGTCGGCAGGACGCCGGGAGGGGCAGCATGGGCTGCGTGAGAAATGCGTGACTCTCGTGAGCGCTTGGCAGCACCTATGGGCAGTCGATTGCAGCGAGCGCGCCAAAAAGTGCTGTGTTATCATGCCGTTGTGTGGCTTGGCATGCATGGGGTGCAAGGGGTCGAGTGTTCGAATCACTCCGTCCCGACCATTATTGAAACGAAAAAGCCCAGTCGGAAACGACTGGGCTTTTTTGTGGACTGCAGAATTGCGTACTTGAGAGTCATTCGGTGGCCAATGTAGTAGCGTCTTTGGGGCTCCCGTGCAATGCCTCCTATCAACTCCTTCCGTTTACCACTAAGCTGTAAAGGTTATTCAGCTGAAGCTAAAGCGTTCTCGATGCATCGCAAGATATCTACGATTTCCATCGCTCAATTGGCCAATCTTTGTGAATTCGTCTAATCGTAAAATGTGGCGTTCTTCTTCTGTCAGCAGATTGCTGATAAGAAGGTCACCATCTTGCGAAAACGAAATCAGGCCCGAGTCAAACAGGCGATCGATGTGTGCAGCCAGCAGCAGGCCATTTTCGGTATCTAGACGTGCGGTATTATCAGCAAGGCTCCATGCATGGATATGGGAGGCAACCAGAAGGTTTGGGTTTTGTAGGCCGGTGAGGGCGCACTTACCAGCCCAGCGACCTAGCAATCCAGACCGAAATCCGCCCTGACCAACTCTGGCTTCGATCAGTGCTGTTCTGGTTGTACTGCTCACTTTCTGAGGTGAACCGGAGTCAATCATGCGATCTTCATAGTCAACGAAGATCCCAGCTTGTTCCAGTAAAAACTGGCCAGCATCAGCAGGCAGTGCAGCCATGTAGATTTGATTGATGCCGCTCGCACTATTGAATAGTCGAGGTTCCGTGCGAGAGTCAAATCGCATCATGTAAAGTTCGGCGATGTCATCGCTGCGTACTGGGCGCTTCAGCTCGACGTAACTGATATCTACGCGATGCCCCTCATTCTGCCATTCTTTGAATGATGGGCGCGGAGGTCGTTCAGCTCTGTAGGAGTCGCGCCGAGCTGTTGCGATGCCTCGAATGTAATTGTCGTGGTAGCAAAAAACCAAATCACCTGTCTGGACTTTGGCGACGTTATCCCAGTGGCTCCGGAATTGCTTTTTTCCTGTCTTGGATCGTGAGTTAAGTGGTGCCCATAGAAATTGGCCGTTCTTGGCCTCTTTATGGGTTGCGCCGAGGTTTACCCAGAAGAATTGCATCTCGCGTCCTAAGTGATGGCCTGTCGCCAGTGACTTTAGCGAGAATTCTTATTTGGAGAAAGGAAATTTCCTACGCTATACGCCGCTATGGTGAGCGTGACGCACCTGGTTGAGCATTGACGAAGCTTTGTGCGCATCCGACTAGATAACAGCCTGCGCCACGATCACATCCTTTCCGTTGAACGTGAGTGCAGGCCCGCCATGGAGTTGATATCCCAGCTTTAAGGCATCACTGACCTTGTGGCAAAAGGAGGCATCCGGTGATGCTGCGTTGAGAACAGCCTCGAGTGCTCATTTACCCCCCGTAAACTCCGCTTCCTCAGCTGCTTTCGCCTTGTCTGAACTTCGTCTCAAGACTTTTCACACAGACACTTAGCGCCCCTCGCTTGGGCCTTTTGCTTTCATCCAGCATCGGGTCTGAGCAGTTTGGCTTTCACCAAGCCGGCCTGTATTCCCGCCGCTCAGGATACGGATGCTAGCAACTCTGTTTCTGCCTTCGGCACAATTAGGTCGATCAGGCTCGCCCGGCTACGGAAATACTGCGCAGTCTGTTCGTCGCTGCAGTAGATGTAGCAACCTTTCATTCCACGTGTCATCAAGGTTCTGTAGGTGTTCTTGATGATGAGGTCGACCAGCTCACGAGTCTCTTCGGGTGCCGTTTTCATCCGAGTCTTGTAGCCCCGTATGGATCGGTCCTGCTTGTCCCGTTTGCTTGGGTCGGTCAACACCTGGCCATCGCGAATCAACAGGTCCGGTCCGATGATCACTCCAATGTAATCGACTTCCAGCCCTTGGCAGGTGTGAATGCAGCCGACCTGCTCGATCGAATTCTGCGCGATGATCCACAGACTGCCGTCTTGGTCGAGGTTCCATTTGCGGCGGTAGTTGTCGCCAATGACGATGTCATGGGCTGAAGGTTCTTTCTTGCTGGTCCAGGGCCAGCAATAGCCGGCAACGACGCGGGCCTTATTGTGGTTGTTCTTCTGTTCGATGGCCGCGTGAAGGGCTTCGGGCGTGTCAAATACCTTGAACTCGTAGAGGCTGCTGTCCAGGTGACGGTTGGCGGTCGGGCGCACTTGAAGCACGTCGTCCAACCAAGCCAGGTAACCGTCCGAGCCGTTGCAGCGAAACTGGGAGGCGAGGGTGTACTCCTCGACCTGCGCGCCTTTGGCTTCGGCAAAGGCGCGGATTGCTTCTCGGCTGCCGATGTCGCTCAGGGTGACGCGCTGATCTTCGTCGATGAAGAAAATGGTGCAGGCCGAAGCATTGATCAGCTCTTTGATCTGGTTCTCGCCCAGGTTCCCGTAGAGGCCGCTTTTCTCGTTGAGGCGATGGGCTTCGTCGACGACCAGGAAGTCATTGATGTTCGCGGCGGTATCGACAAAGGCGCCCGACCCAACGAACAGGTTGGAGAAGTGGCTGCGGGTGATCGAGCCTGCCAGTTTGTTTTCGTAGACTTTGCGAGGTGCGGCGTTCTTGGAGACGTACCGGCCATACAGGCCTTGGCCGATGAGTTTCACCAGCAGGTTGAGTGCGACCACTGTCTTCCCGGTGCCAGGGCCACCTTGAATGATCACTACCCTCGGCTTTTCAGTAGATGCGGCAGTGCATGCGGCCATCGCTGCTTCGAAGATCTCTTTCTGATCGTCGATCAGAATGAATTCAGGTTGCGCCTTGAGCAGGCCTTTCAGAGAATCTGCCAGCGCTTTGGACGGACGGATGGGGCTGTTTACCAGTTCATGCAGCGTGCTGTTCTCATCGCCGCTGGCGATGTGTTGCTTGATGAACGTGCGCAGCTGTTCCAGCTGCTCCTTGCCTCGCATGAACAGCGGAGCCTTGCTGGTGTAATCCTGATAATGCTTTGCGTCGAGTACGCCATCAGCTACGTAGTTATGCAGATAGGCGCATGCCTGCACCTGGATGCCACCGGTATGCACGGCTTCGTTGAAACCGTGCAGTAGGCTGGCGTAAGACCACGCTTGATACGATGGATGAACGGTCTCGCGTTCTTTACCACCCAGTACAGTGCGGACAATCGCATCTTTGCTGGTGGCTTTCGCTTGGCTCCATTGTTTGAGTTCAACCAATAGAACGCTGCGCTGGCCCTCGGAGTTGAAGCCGGTAAGGGTTATATCGATTCGCTTGGAGGTCTGGGGGATGTGCAGCTCGATCGCTACGCCCATTGAGTCGGGCAGCCCGGGGGCTTGAAGCACATTGGCCATTTTGCCAAGTGAATTCTTCCACGAATTGATCTCTGAGGCGGCGACCCGTTTGCCGGTCGTGGACTGGTAACTGTCCAGAATCACGTCTTCGATATCGTCGTTGATGCAGTCGTGCAGAAACTGCGATTTGGTCGCTTGATAAACGATCAAGGTCCTTCTTCCTTACTCAAGCTGGCAATCAGAGTTGGTCGTACTTCCTGGCGGTATTGCGGGCTTTTTCGACCGGGTACTTTTCGCCGTTCAGGCGCAATTTGCGTTGAGCCGCTGCGTCCAGGTCCACGCCCAGGACCGAGGCCAGGCGTACCAGGTACATGAGCACGTCGGCGAGTTCTTCCTCGACGGCCTGCGCTGTATCCGGGTTGTGGGCGGCGGACTTGGAGGCGTCCTCGCTGAGCCATTGGAAGATCTCGTTGAGTTCACCGACTTCGCCGCTCAGGGCCATAACCAGGTTCTTGGGCGAGTGGAACTGGGCCCAGTTGCGGTCTGCGGCAAATTGCTCGAGCGCCTGGGCCAGGCGGGTGGTGTCAACGAGCTGGGGTGAAGCGGTGGGGGTTGTCACGAGAGCGTCCTGTGTTGGCGGGCGAACTGGGCTGATGGGAGCCACCGTTTAGCCTTCATTGCAGATGCTCGACACCATACGTCCTACAGACGAAATGAGAAAGTGTGTAGGAGAATTCGGAGTAGCCTGTAAATAGATCTAGGTCAAAGCGTAGCTGTATGCCGAGATCGGGAGGACTGCTATCAATCGTAGCGAAGGGAGAGCGACTGGAGTTCGTCGAGGGCCGCCATAGCGGCTTTCCGTGACTGATGAAGCTCGCTGGCATGGGGCTCGGGAAGATGGGGGCCAGGGGTTGGAATGGCAGACACCGTGGCGTTGCGCCAAGCGTCATAAACAGGGTTGTTGACGAAGCCAGATTCATGCTGACCTCGTAAAAGTGCTTCCTCGATCTGTTTGGCAATAGCTGGCTTTACAGTGCTGTAGGCAAACCGTGACGAGGGATGATTTACCACTGCTACCGGGATCCCTGTCGAAAGCGAGGTGATCCGTTTGCCGTTGCGGATGCTGAAACAGACAATCAACTGAGGTGCCAACACCTCCACTACCTGCGAGAAGGCAGAGCTGCTCCGCTCCCATGCGCCGTCTTGCGGAGCCTGACGATTGGCACTGACGAATTCCTGCAAGTAGTTGTAGTAGGCGACGCTTTCCCAAAATGCCTGCCTGTCCAGGCTGGCAACACCAGGCTTGGCTTTGGTGACCGCGGTCCTGATCTTCGCAAAGTGCGCATGCTTACGCAGCTTGCGAGTCGCCTGGGGATGCACCTGCCTCAGTGCAAGCGCCTTTATGATTTCCGGGGTAACGGTCGGGCGCTCATGTTCTTTGTTTCCATAGTGCGATTCGCACACCAATAGCACGCGCAATCCGTGGACGCCTTCGGTGTACCGGGCGCCCACCCAGGGTGCGAATCGAACGGGATGCTGAGGTGCTGTCATCTGCTGGTCAACCGGAGGCAACTTATGGAATCTTGATCCCCAACGCATTCAGCGATGGCGTATCCATTCGGCCATTCACGGTCAGCGCACTGTCCATCTGGAAGGCCATCAATGCCCCACGTGTCGCCTTGCCCATTACCCCATCGATCGTGCCTTGATAATACTGGCGCACCATCAGCGCAGTCTGCACACGCGTGACCAGATTACTTTTCTGTTCATTGGTCGCACGGGCGGACGTGCTTGAACTTGTACCGCTGGTAGCGTCAGACGACTGATAAAGACTGTTGCTGCTCGAAGTACTGTGCGAAGTGCTTGGCGCGCTATAACTCCGCGTGCTGGTGGCGGGTGGGCTGTAGGAGCGAGGCGCGCTATAGCCGCCCGAGCTGCTGTAGTGAGAACTGTGCGAGCTGTGGGAACTATGCGAACTGTGCGAGCGATGCGCCGCATAGATGTTAACGGCGTCTGGTGCGTTGAGCGTATTGGCAAATACCGGGGGCTGCAGTTTGTCAGCAGGCTGCCAGTTCGCATCGGCGAACGGCATGTGGCCTGCCTGTGCCAAGGTGGCACCTGCCATTGGCAGCAGGCTGAACCCACTGATCAGGACTTTCCAGCGGTCTAGCAGTTTCACTGTGCACTCCTTGCGTAGGCGCTAAAGGCCTCTGGCGATAGTTGTTGTACGCCGCGGCTCTGCCAGCGGTCGGTGTGGGATTTGAAGAAGCCGGAGCAATGTTTCACGGCGGCGCATTGCTGGCAGGCATCGATGAACAGGTTTTTCCAGTCCGAGATGCTCTGGCGGGCGAAGCGCGAGAGGTTGGCTGGGATCAGGCACAGGGGCAGGTTGTAGATGGAGACCGGCACTCCGCGGTTGAACAGGAAGTACGTGGCCTGGCTCAACGAGTCTTGATAGTCCAGCGGGTCGATCCACAGCTCTTCGTAGTGCTTTCTGGCAAGGCCGGTACTTTCGATACCCATCAGCGCAACATGCCGCACGAAGGGCAGGTTTCTGAACAGGTAGTGTGCCAGTTCGGGCAAGCGTGGCGTGGTCAGGCGACTGAGCACCACGCGGATCTCGATGATCTGCTTGGCGCGGGCGAGGTTGTAAAGGCCTTGCAGGGTTTCGCTGAACGCGCCTGGCGCCTGCACCACATGGTCATGGTCCTCGGCATTGTCGGCATACAGCGGTATGCCCCAGCTCAACTGCGGGTGGCCGATGGCAGCGAGTGCTTCGATCCAGCTCGGGTCCTTGAACAGGCGCCCGTTGCTGAGTACATGTACGGACTTTTGCGGCAGAACGGCTTTGCACTTTGCGAGGATTTCGAGCAGGCCTTCGCGATACAACGTTGGCTCGCCGCCGCTGATGCCCAGGTTTTCCTCAACCGGGTCCATCAGGTCGATCAGCCGAAGGTTCTCCTCAATGTGCCAGCGGTCATCGATATCCTTTGGCGGCTGCGAGCACATCAGGCAGAGGCTGTTGCAGCGATCGGTCATGAACAACAGGTTACTGTCCGAACCACGTCGATAGAGCACGCGCACCAGTGTGTTGCCTGGTGTGATGGCGATGACATCGCCTGGCTGCACGACCTCTGCATCTTTGGGGCTGTGAAGGTGCAGCCGCTCGCTTTCAAAATCGCCAACCGATGGCTCCGGTGTCAGGAATCCACCCACTGGCAATGAAAGCAGGTGCGTGTTCCTTAGCCGTTCTTCGTTTGGCAGCCAAAGCAGCAGATCATCGAAGTCGGTACTGCCGGCACACACTGCCAGGCCCTGTTCGATGAACTCGTCCAGGGTGATGACCTTGAGCAGCCTGGGTTCATGCAGGTGTTGGATTTCAAAGTGGGTATCTTTGCGCAGCATCGCCATCAGCCTCCGTAACCCGGAAGGCGAACATCGCTGTAGGCGCGCCTGTTCAACCAGGACAGCAGCACCCTCTGCACGTTGTCGTCGCCATCGCGAAGCAGGCCGAACAAATGCTTCAGCAGCCCCATGTTCTTCTTGCAGAAGCTACTGAACGCTCTGTGCCCGATCGGGTCACCTTGGCGTGCGAAGTGCTCGACGGGATCTGCGCCGCAGTAAGGAACCAGCGCACAATCCGAGCAGCCGGGTAATGCTTCTGCAACACCACTGCTAAGCAACGCCTCCATGACGGGCGATGCCAGCAGTTCCGGTAAAGGTTGCTGGACCCGACCAAGCCTCAAGCCATCTTCGCCCATCTCCAGCAACATGCGGGCTTCGTCCGACGGATAGACGTAACCGTCGTAGTTGTATACCAGCGCAGCAGTACCCGCGCCGGCAGGAGAGCGGAGGTCTACGTAGCCGGAGGAGAAGGGCGTGAGGATGTTCTTGAGCAATAGGCTCGTGTAACTCTCCGACAGATATACGCCTTGCTGGTTAATGTCCAGCAAATAGGCCAGTGCTTTCTGGTAAAAGGCCAGATATCGCTCGATCGGGTAGTCAAGGCGATTGGCACTCTTGGTGGCGAACCCATAAGGGCTCAGTGGCCGGAGCGAGATGCTGGAGAAACCTTGGTTCACATACTCGTCGATGATCGCTTCAGGCTGTTCGAGGCTTCTTGAAGTCAGTGTGGTCAATGCCGAAACCGCCTCATGCCCTAGGCGTTCACGGACCCATTGGATGCCTTTTACAGTGCGCTCGTAGGAATCCCGCGATGGTGTTGGGCGGTTGGCATTGTGCAAAGGCGCCGGCCCATCGAGCGACGTCGAAAACTGGATGCGATGCTGCTTTGCGAAGTCGAGGATTTCTTCAGTCAGGTGATGCAGCGTCGTAGTAATGACGAACTGGATGTCCCGCTGCTCGACCACGTTTCGTTCAACTATCCATTCGACAATCTGGCGTACTCGCTCGAAGGCCAGAAGTGGCTCGCCACCCTGAAACTCCACAGTCAGGGCGGGGGCGTTCGATTCGAAAAGGCGATCGACCGCAGCCCTGGCATCTGCCTCCGAGAGGTCGTGGCCCGAGCCGCCCATAGGGGCCCGCGATACTTGGCAGTACTGACAGGTATGGTTGCAGCGCAGTGTGACCACGAACAAGTGCAGTGACGGGCCTGTGAAGAGAAAGTCCTTGCGGCTGCGATACTGCGCGGCCATTTCCGGAAACGGATCGTGGCGGCCTGGCTCATAGATGAAGTGACGGGCCAGCAGGTCTTTGTGAAACGGCGTGCCCGCTTCAACGTTGAAGTGGCTGAGTGCCCGTAACTGCGCGTCGTTCACGTGCAAGTACTCTCCAGTATCGGCGGTGAGTAGAATGTCACGGTCATGACCCGTGTTCATGCGCATGAATCGGAAGGGCAGCAAGCGATAGTGCTTGGCATCGGTTGCAATCAGTGTCACTGCTAAACCCCACATCCAGCGAGTGCGGCTCGGGCTAGCACTTCGCGTAACCCCGTTGTTTCGCGGTTGATGTGGTCGCGCAGGGCGAAGTCATTCAGGTGCTGGAGGATCAGCGAATGCGCCTGCTGCGGGGAAAGTGTCAGTTGTGCATTAGTGGGGAAAGCCGTGAGGCAGATCTTGCTGGCTTCAATACCGATCTGGATCGCGACGGTGTCAGCCAAGGCGTAAGCAGCGCGTTGCACCACGCCCAGCGGGTAGGCGGCGCTGTCGATTTGCAGCGTGACTGGCCATGTCATCGAAACCGGTCCTTCAAGTCCGTTGGGAACGTGTGGATTTTGCCGGTTAACGAGGCATAGTGCTATCACAATTTTTACATTTGCACACATCTAACTGACGGAGCGGATGCCGCAACGCCATGTGCAACGGCAACTTAAACGGGATAGGCCGAGGGTTGCCGCACCCTCAGTCCACCCACCGCCACAACGGCTCATCCAGCAACCCAGCCCCCCGCAATTGCGTCTGCCCCTGGTGCTTCTCCAGCTCCAGCACATTGCACCCTTCACACGCGGTCAACGCCTCGATCAGCGGCTTGCTGTGCGATACCACCTACACCTGGCTACGTTGCGAAGCACGAATGATCAGCCGCGCCAAAGCCGGGAGCAGGTCGGCACGTAAGCTGGTCTCCGGTTCGTTGAGCACCATCAGCGATGGCGGCCGTGGCGTCAGCAGCGCGGCCATCAGCAACAGGTAGCGCAGGGTCCCGTCCGACAACTCGGCGCCACCCAGCGGACGCAGCAGCCCGTGCTGGTACAGCCGCACGTTGAACAAGCCGCCCGGTGGCGCGTCGATCTCCAGGCGGCTGCCGGGGAATGCATCCTCCAGCGCGGCCACGAGGTCTTCCACCTCACCAATCTCAATGATGGTCTGCAGCGCCGAAGCGAGGTTGCGGCCATCGTGGTGCAGCACTGGCGAGCGAGTGCCCAACTGAGGCTGACGGCAGGGCGCATCGCGGTCGATGCGGAAGAGATCGTAGAACCGCCAGCTGTTGATGAACGCGCGCAGCTCGCCGATCTCCGGCGCTTGGCGGGGGCGTCCGACGATGTTGAAGAAGCTCTCGCAGCTATCGGCATGCTGATCGAGCAGCGTCCAGCTGTTGCCCTCCCGGGCACGCACCATGGCGTGCTTGCGCTCTACCAACAAGGAAGAGGGGCGGTAGGCTCCAGCACCCCAGATGGCTTCAGATTTGATCTCGGGGTCGAGCATGAATGCAGTGGGATAGGGCAGGGGAATCGGCAGGCCGAGGGAGATGGCAAAGCCGAAATCCTCGGTGGCAAAACCCAAGCGCAGGCGTTTGACGTCGCTTGGATGCTGGCCTTGGATGGGCACCTCGCCGCGCTTCATGCGCGCACTCATTTCAGGCCCGGCCCACCAGGTCGAATCCAATCCGCCTTCACGGGCAAGTGCTTCGATCACGCCGCCCTGGGCGGTTTCGGCGAGCAGGCGCAGGGCCTTGTAGAGATTGGATTTGCCGCTGCCGTTGGCTCCTGTCACCAGGTTGAGTTGGCCTAGTGGCAACACAAGGTGATTGATTGAGCGGTAGTTGCCGATGGCGAGGGTGGTGAGCATCCGGTGCGTCCCAGCTTGAACTGAGTGACCGATTGTGGCTGAACTGGGTTAGCGTTACTACCGGTCAGCTCGGCTTCGGGAGTGGGGGTGGCTGTGCTCGAGTTCATCAAACAGGGCGCGAACCATCATGTTGAGGTAGCGGGAGGCAGCGACCATTCGGTGGTCGCCTAGCATGACGCCGATGTGGTTGAGGTAGCGAGCGCAGTCCAACAGTTTAGAAGCTTGTTCTTTGGCTTGGGGGGGATATCCCTGGAATAGTGGAGAGTAGTCGTTGGGAGGGGGCCGGAGCGATGGTCTCGATGATTGTCGCTCGAACGGCTCGGGGTGTTGATTTGGAGTATTGGTTAATCCTCCTAGAGATTGGAGCAGAAGCTTGGATTGTTGGGGCCGCTTTGCGGCCCATCGCCGCGGTTCGTTGACACGACAAGTGCGGCCCCCACCGCTGCGCGGTTATCCCCAGCTCGCGCTAAAGCCGCTTGATATGCGTAGCCGGACTCGACAGCTGAATACCCGGGCTCATGCTGATCCCCTCGATCACAACCGCTCCATCATCTGGGTGGGCTGTGGGACTATTGAGCGGGCTTCAGGTTGCGCTGATGGCCGCACAAAATGACCTTGGGCAACGGTACCGGTATATTTGCATTCAGCAACCCATTAGCAATCAAGCCAAGGACGCCGTTTCGCAGATGCCAAAGAACCATCTTCTCTTCTTCTATACGCTGGTCTTTACCAGCTTTACGGTGGCTTGTGCTTTCTTGGTTTCCGGCATATTGGCGCTAGGCCTGGCCACGCTTATCTGTTTCGTCATGTGGATACTGAGCTTCACCCTCAGATCTCCACATTACGGAGCTAACAAGCTGCGTATGGTGGCTCTGGTGCCTGTCGTAGGTTTGGTAGTGAGTCGTGGTGGGTGGGCTCCAGCCGTCAACTCGGCGATCAGTTCGCTGGCCTCGTCAAAACAGCTCGATTGGTTGCCGCAATGGATTAAAACACTTAATTTTAGCCCAGCTTTGACTATTCCCGAAATGCTGTTTTCGCTTGCACTGTTGTTGCTGGTTTTCCATTACACACGCATACCAAGCGATAACAACCAGGCTGCCTTGACAACCGAAAAGCTGGCAGGGGTGCCAAACGCTGAGATCGACTCCTTTTGTGTGAAGCTTCGGCACGACATTATCGCCCTCGACACCCAGAGCGGCTGGAATCCGCAAGATTACGCTGAGCTGGAAGCCGAAGTGGAGGTCCGCTCCAGTCACGGGCTGGTCAGGCGTAAGCGGGTGCTCAACCTACAGAAGGTTATCCGCGTCGATGGCCGGCCCCGTTCGTTCCTGCTGCTCGGCGTGCCGGGGGCGGGCAAGAGCGTAGCGCTACGTCGGCTGGCGTTGCACATGCTTGAAAAAAGAAGTGACAGCAGCTGCATCCCCGTATATGTCAACTTGCGCGAGTGGGTGCCAACCCGAGTCGTCGAACAGGGGCAGGTAAAGTTCCAGTTCAGCGACTTGCGAGCGTTTGTGATAAAGAAAATTATCAATGGCGAAGCGGCCCGCGAAGCGTTCGTTGACCAGTACTTTGATCAGTTGGTGAAGGAGGGCCGGCTGTATTTCATCTTCGACTCATTTGATGAAATTTCCGAAGTACTGGATGCAGGGCAAGATGAGGCGGTGATCAACGCCCTGTCGGAAGTGATTTCGAGGTTCATTTCCACTGATCAGGCGTCAAAGGGCATCCTGGCCTCGCGCATGTTCCGTCGGCCCACTGCGTTTCAGGCGCACAAGGTTCTGGAAATTCGCCCGTTGTCCGAGTCTGCCGCGTTAGGTGGCCTCTCACGCTTTGCCAATCTTGCACATCAGAAAAGCCTTGACCTGCTAACGCAGCGACCAGATTTGTCGCCCTTGATGCGTAACCCTTTCATGATGGTGCTGCTAGGCGACTGGATCAGCCACGAGGCCCAGCTGCCCGACAACCAGGCACAGATTTACGAACGATTCATATTGAATAAACTTGAGGCACGCCGTCCGCAGCTTGTCGATGCGGGCGTGACGACCAACCACTTCATGATGCTCACCACGGAGCTTGCTTGGTTTGTGTTCCACAACAGTAGCTATGGGCTGGAGGCGCCAGTCAAGGACATCAACGCGCATTTTCAGACTGAACAAATGGTCTTTGTGCTACGGACATTGCGGGCTATCGGCATCGCTCGTGTCACGGTCGGCGACGCCCCTTCGTTCGCGTTTATGCATCGGCGGTTTCTGGAGTACTTTGTCACCCGCAAGTTGCTAGTAGACCCCACCAAGGCACCTATTTCGGATATTCCCAAAGATGCACGTGGGCGCGATGCGCTTGTGCTTTATGCGCAGATTTGTCCGCCGGCCGAGGCGGCACGTATTGCTCGGCTTTGCTGGGACGAGATCGAGGTGCACTTCGATGACGAGTCGCAACGTATGCGAGCTATCCATTGCCTACGGTTTCTGGTGGATGCGTTTTGTTTCAGACGGGATGCGATTCACGCATTTGGTGATGAGCTCCACGAGTTTGTTTCGCGCCATGTAGGTGGGGGCGACAATCTCGTGTTTGCGAAGATCTGCCTGGAAGCGACCGGCTTGCTACCAGAAATCAAAACGGCACCGATGTTGTCTTTGGCGTTGTCAGGTGGCGATGACTGGTTGCAGGAAACTGCTTTCAAGGCATGCCGATATCTGCCGAAGGTTGAAAAAGGTTTGCAGGATGACATTGCTGCTTACCTTTTGCGGATTCCGGACTTTCGATTCTGGCGGACGCGTAAGGGGCTGCTGCTGAGTTTGTCGCTGTCGGAAGCGCTAAGAGGGGTGTACTTTAAGGCTCAGCTTAGGGTCTACAACTTGATGACTTCTGCCGTCGCCGCGATGGTGGTTGCGGGCGTTGCGCCGAAAGGGTTAGCAGTGGGTGGAGTGTATGCCTTTTTCTTCGCAATATTTCCGCAGTACTTATTTGATGCAGGACCGAAAAAAAGAAGCCAGAAGCAAACCGTGCCTGTTAGCGATCAGAAGTTGAGCAAGCCCGCCGGAATAAACTGGGTAGCTATGGGAGGGGCGGAGCGTGCGCTGATTGTGCTCCGTTATATGACAGCGGGTGGATTGGTTGTTTTTTGCCTGATGGGGCTGATGGGATGGTTGCCGGCACCAAAGGGCGGTATCTGTGTAGTGTATTGGTGTGGGATGAACTGGTTTACGTATCAGGTGGTTTGCCTGGCGCTTGCCATGTTGCTGCTGGATTGGGTAGTGGCATTGATGGCAGTGCGGAAGTTGTTGCCGCTTTTGGTAACAGTGAAGTTTTGGTTAATTGTCATGGGTGTAGTGTTGGGGTGTGCGGCGGTAATTTTTGGTTTGGTTTTGTTGAGCAGTGAGCTTGCAGCCTATACAAACTATTTGAATTATTTCCTGGCCCTCCTTGTAATTCTTGCGGTCATTGCTTTGGTTGCATTCGGCATATGGGGATGGTGGCGGGAGCAACAGGACCGTAACCAACTGAAAAGATTGCGGTTTGCCGGGGCAGTAAACCGGGTGGATATTGCTCACACAATGGGCGGCTTGCGAACCACCAAGGGCCAGATTTTATTCGTTCAGCGCCTTGAGCAGCATCGAGTCAAGGCACACGGGCAGTGGCCTGAGGGTTTCACATTGTCAGTTGGACAGGGGCCTGCGATGACTGGACTAGCTCAGTTGGAAGAGCGCTGGTTGGGGCTGGACAGGTGAGCGGCTGCGGGCGGCTCGCGCCCGCACCCCGCTCCGTGCGAGCCGAGTCGCCACACAGTGCCGCGAGATGCGAACAGGGGCTTGGATTGTCGGGATCACTTTGAGGCCCGTCGCCGGCATGCGCGGCTTCCACATGAATGAAGCGGCGGTGCTGGTGCTGAACGGTTTCAATCTTTCATCATGCCCAGTTCGGCATCATCGAGCAGGGCCTTGGCAAGGGCGCTGAGGTAGTGCGAGGCCCAGAGCAGCTGGGGTTTGTCTTCCATGAGTCCGTCGATCGTCAGGTCGCGGACGTAGCCCATCAGTTCAGAGGCCTGTTCGCGGGCGCTTTGGCAAGGGATGCCGGGTTCGATGCGGAAGAGGGGATGGGTCTGGTTATCACCTTGGTAGAAGGTGGTTTTGCCGGGTGTGAATTTGGTTTCTTCGGTGGCCATTGGTTGATCTCCCTGAAGTTGTAACTGCCTGAGCTGGCCCAATCGCTCGCAAGCTGGGGACCCGAAGACGAAAGCGTCAGACCAGGCAGGATCATGATGCGAATTAATGCAGCGTCTGCGGGTCGGCTGGTTTCTGGATTTGAACCAGCGCCGATTCGAGCAATTTGCGCAGGGTTTCGAGTTCGTGCATTGACGTCATGATCAACAGCGACACAGGGGACTTTGGCTGCATCAGCATTGCCTGCTGGGCAACGACCTCTGCGCAAATTGCATAGTCTGCCGCCATCATTAGCGTGTCTTCGAGGGAGTGGAGATTGTGGGGTGGATCGGGGACGATCTTCAGCATGGTGTGGCTCCTGTCGTAATGGAGCAACCACCAACCGCGGCTAAACGAATAGGTGGCAGCTGTACGCGGGTTAGCCGACCGGGACGTCAGGCACCCGGCGCACCCGAAGGTGCCCCGCGCACAACCGCCATAAAGGCGCTAATGCCGATTGCTCGGTATTGCATGGCTGTGGTGTCCGACGATATCGGGCGGCTAAACCCGGTCGTTGCATGACAACGACGTCCCGAGACTAGAGTCCACTATTAGCGTATGCAACGAAAAACAGGCGTCGGCAGTATCTTTGGGAAAGGTCCTACAAGGAAGGGGCTAAATCTGATTTTATTAGCCAGAGGGCGTAACAATATGTGACTGCTCAGCCCCGAAAACCGACTCGAACAATCGCGGCAGTGGCCCACCCATCAAGGGTGAGCCAGGCCAGCATCAGGCTTGCTTGCGCTTGAACAGCTTGCGGAAGAAACCGGCGATGGCCAGCAAGCCCAGAACGATAAACTTCTTGAACGCCAGCAACGCAACACCAATCTTGGCAAACAGCCCCGCCTTGGCAGCAATGCCACCAGCGACCAGTGCAGCCAGCCCATACGGCGCCAGCTTGTCGGTCTTGGCGTCGTAGTCGGCGTAGCGGTTGCCGTCGGTGAAGTTGGTAAAGGCGAGGATCTTCGGCGTTTCCTGCTTGATGGTCTGCAGGTCGGCCATTGCCGCCACAGCGTTGAGCTCCAGCACGCCTTCGCGGCCCAGCACGCGGATGCTGTAGTTCAGCGTGGTCTGGTCGGCGTCTTCGGCCTTCAACTCGCGCGCCCAGTACATCTTGTGGGTCGCCTGGTCGTAGCTCGGTGGCTCGGCCCAGCCCAACAGGGTCAGGCCGGCGTAGCCTTGCTTGCGGCGCTCCTTGTTGTCTTCCTCGTCTTCGGCCTTCATCTGCTCGAGCAGTTCGGCGTAGTCGATCTTGGCGGCGTCATCGTCGGAAATGTGGCCGTCGTTCTTGTAGCTGATGATCACGCCCCAGCCGTTGTCCGCCAGTGGGTTGACGGCGGTCGGGATGATCATGCCGAGGGTCTTGAAGCCCGGTGGGTTGCCCCAGCCTTCGGTCAGCAGGCGCTCGGTGTCGGCCGGCGAGAGGTAGTAGAACTCGTTGTTGAGTTGCAGGCTGGCGATGCCGCTGGGCAGGGTGATGGTGCCGTGCTGTGGCTTGAGCGTGGCCAACCATTGTTCGGCGGTTTGCTGCGGCTGTTCGCTGGTGGTTGGCGCAGACGCGGGGGTGTTGGCGGCAATGGCGGGCAAAGTGGTTGCGCAGAGCAACACTGCCGCCAGCAACTGGCGCAGGTGTTTCATCGTAGTCCCTTACAATTTGAATCAATTTTGGCCGCGCAGGGTAACTGAAAGAGCTGGCCAAACGCCAGAATTTCATGTTCATGCAATGCGGCAGGCTTTAGTGCGAACACTGGCGCGGTCGCTGCCATAGACCGTGTCGGGTTCTTCGTGAGTGGACTCGCTCCTACAGGGCCACGCTCTAGAGCCGATCTGGTCGTAGCCGTCCGCCTGCCATTAACAGTAAGGATCGTTGAATGGAACAGTCTTGCACCACGTATTACCTGGAAATGTCCTCGCCCTCTGAGTTGAAGGCAAAGCCTCAGCCTCAGGACCTTCAGATCATCGAATGTGAAGTGCCTCAGCCGGAACTAAATCGGTTTCTCTACCAGTTGGTGGGCACGGCTTGGGAGTGGGGCGATCTTGATGTGTGGACGCTGTCAGACTGGCAGGCGCTCGTTGAGCAGGAAGGCCACCGTACTTGGGTTGCCTATCACCGGGGTGCGATAGCGGGCTATTACGAGCTTTACCGCCCGGATGGGCGTAACAGCGAAATCCGCTACTTCGGGCTGGCACCGCAATTCCTGGGATGTGGCTTCGGCGGGGCGCTGTTGAGCCACGCGATTCAATCCGCGTGGGCGTGGCAGGGTACAGAGCGGGTTTGGGTGCACACCTGCACCTTTGACCATCCTGCTGCGCTGGGTAACTACCAGGCGCGTGGACTGCGTATTTACAAGCAGGAAGAGGCGTAGCCCAGTGGGTGAGCCGGGGCCGCCTTGCGGCCCATCGCCGTGGCACGACAAGCGCGGCTCGCGGCATGGGCCTGATGCTTGGTGTTGATTACTTCTTCGCCATGATCCGCAAAATGCGCAGGAACAGGTTGATGATGTCCAGGTACAGCGCCGCAGCACTGTCGATCGCGTTGTCGACGGTGCGTTCGATCCGGTTGGCACGCCCCCAGTCCACGCCGATGTAGCCGCAGAAGATCGCAGCGACGATGTAGTCCATGGCCGCCAGGTGGGTGCCGAAAAAGAACGCCTGGCCCAGCTCGACGAGGATCGACACCAGCAGGGCGATGAACAGCGACGACTCGATCCGTCTGAAGAATGCCGGGAACAGGGTCCCCAGTATCATCATCCCCGCCGTCAGCAAGATGGTGGTCTGCACCGCCTGGACGATGATCTCGTGCGAGTAATCGGGCAGCACCACCACCAGCAGCAGGCCGACCGGCAGCACGATCAGGTTATAGCCGAGGAAGCTGTACATCGGATCCTGCGAGCCGGCGAGGAGGGCGACGCCGGACATCGCCAGGACGAAGTAGCCAATGAGGAACGCTATCAAGGGGATGGCCAGCATGACCTCGGCCGGTACCGTGGTGACCAGGTACCAGTTCACCGCAAAGCCCCACAGCAGCACGGCACCGAGGATGAGGTTGTAGGCGTTGGCCGAGATCTGGTGGTTGGTACCGACCCGGTTGAAGGTGTCGTTTTCAATCATGTGCAGGGCTTTCCTTTGCTGAGTGTCCGGGTAACGACCAGGCCGGCGAGGGTACGGGACCTTTGGCGATGGTGGGGCAATGATGGCATATGGCTGCATCGTTATTGAAGGGATCGCGCGCTCCTACGGGTGAAATAACGAGCGCTGCGGTTTATTGAGGAACCACTGGCAGGTCCGTGCATTCACAGTTTAGAGATCACTTGTGAGGGGTAAGCCATGACAGACCAGAAACAGGATCAGCAACCAGCCGATGTGCCGGCCCACTCGACCGAAGAGGAAAGAGCGCGGCTCAAGGACAAGAACAAGGACGGTATTCCGCCAGGCGCTGAGTGATGGATGGTGCGGCAGTGGGTTGCCGTAGCTGGGGCCGCTTTGCGGCCCTTCGCGGCTGAAGCCGCTCCCACAGGGAGCGGTGTGGGGCGGGCGGGTCAGCGCTGGTAGGCCTTGCCGAAGTGTCGCTCAAGGCGTGCCTGCACCAGCTCCAGCAGGATCGACAACACCCAGTAGATCACCGCCGCCGTGGTCAGCATCTCCAGGTACCGGTAGCTTGAGCGCCCATAGGACTGTGCCAGGAACATCACTTCCCAAACCCCCATCACCGAGATCAGCGACGAGTCCTTGAGCATCGAGATGAACTGGTTGGCCGTGGGCGGGATGATCACGCGCATGGCCTGGGGCAGTACGATGCTGGTGAAGATCTGCACCGGCCGCAGGCCCAGTGCAAGGGCGGCTTCGCGCTGGCCGCGGGCGACGCCGAGGATGCCGGCGCGGAAGATCTCGCTCAGGTACGCACCGTAGTTCAACGACAACGCGATGATGCCGGCGCTGATGGCGCCGGGCACCAGGCCCAGCTGTGGCAGGCCCAGGTAGATGAGCAGGATCTGGATCAGCAGCGGGGTGCCGCGGAAGAACGAGGTGTAGAAGCTGGCGATGCCCACCAGCACTGCGCTGTTCGACAGGCGTGCAAGCGCGGCGGCAAAGCCGAATGCCACCGACACCACCATCGAGCACAGGCACAGGAACAGGGTCAGTGCTGCACCTTGCAAAAAGCCGTTGGGCCCGAGCTTGAAGCCGCCGAGGTTGGGGAATTTCTCGACGATGATCGCGAACTTCAGGTCGAAGCTGAGGAAGAACGCCACGAACAGGGCGAACAGCGCCAGCCAGGTCAGGTACAACCGGGTGCGGAAGCCGAACAGGCCGGCAACCGTGGCGCGCGCCACGGGATTGGGGGCAGGGGGGAAGGTGCTCATTTGCTGATGTCGGCGCCGATCCATTTCTGCGAGATCTGCGCCAGCGTGCCGTCAGCCTTCAGCTCGGCGAACACCTGGCGCACCTTGGCGTCCCACTCTGGGTCGCCTTTTTCGATAGCCACCGAATTCGGCTCTTCATACAGCGGGGCGCCGGCCAGCTTGAAGCGGTTGTCCTGGTCCAGGCGCGGCTTGGCGGTCACCAGGTTGGTGAGGATGGCGTCCAGGCGCACGCCAGCGCCCAGGCCCAGGTCCTGGAAGGCGACGTTGTCGGTGTCGTAGGGGGCGATCTGCACGGCCTCGAACGGGTAGTCGATGTGGCGGTCTTCGGCGCCTTCGATCACCAGGTTCTTGTTCAGGTAGCTCTCGTAGCTGGAGGCGGCGGTCAGGCCGACCTTGCGCCCGTCCAGGTCTTTGGCGCCGTGGATGCGGTCATCCTTGGCATTGACCACGATGACGGCGGGCGAGGCGTAGTACTCCACCGGGAAGGCGAACACTTCGGCGCGGGCCTTGCTCGGGGTCATCGAGCAGATGCAGATGTCGTAGCGCCCGCTCCAGCGGCCGGCGGCGATCACGTCCCAGGAAGGGGTTTCCAGGCGCAGCTTGACGCCGAGCTTCTGCGCCACTGCCTTGGCCACATCGACGTCGAAACCGTCGAGCTGGTTCTGCGCGTTGAGGAACGAGAACGGCGGGTAGCTTTCCATCAGCACGTTCACCAGCTCCTTGTTCGTCTCGACGCGCTCGAGGGTGGTGCCGGCGAAGGTTTGGGTAGCGGTAGCGAGCAACAGGAGGCTCGCGCCGAGCAGGGCAGGGATGCGCATGTAAACACCTGAAAAATTGGCAAAACGGGACAGGAGGTATTAAATAGTTATAAATAATCGAAATATAATGAATTTTAATCATAAGCACCTTTAGAGACGTTATATGACACAGCGAGCGATGGTGGTTCTGGACGGTGGCATGGGGCGGGAATTGCAGCGCAGCGGCGCGCCGTTCCGCCAGCCCGAGTGGTCGGCGCTGGCGCTGAGCGAGGCCCCCGAGGCGGTGGTCGGGGTGCATGCCGCGTTCATTGCCGCGGGTGCGCAGGTGATCACCAGCAACAGCTATGCGGTGGTGCCGTTTCATATCGGCGAGGAGCGGTTTGCCAAGGAGGGCCTGCAACTGGCCTCGGTGGCGGGGCAGTTGGCTCGTCGGGCGGCCGATGCCAGTGCGCAGCCGGTGCAGGTGGCGGGGTCGTTGCCGCCGTTGTTCGGCTCCTATCGGCCAGACCTGTTCCAGCCTGAGCGGGTGGCCGAGGTGCTGACGCCACTGCTGCAAGGGCTGGCGCCGCATGTGGACCTGTGGCTGGCGGAAACCCAGAGCTTGATTGCCGAGGTGCGGGCCATTCACAGCCACTTGCCAGCGGACGGCAAGCCATTCTGGGTGTCGTTCACCTTGCAGGACGAAGACGTCGATGCCGTGCCGCGCCTGCGTTCCGGCGAGCCGGTGGCCGATGCCATCGAAGCGGTGGCCAGCCTCGGTGTTGCGGCGGTGCTGTTCAATTGCAGCCAGCCGGAAGTCATCGGCGCGGCGCTGGAGGTGGCGCGCACGGTGATCGACGCCCGCCAGGCGGATATCGCCATCGGCGCCTACGCCAATGCCTTCCCGCCGCAACCGAAGCAAGCCACGGCCAACGATGGGCTGGATGAACTGCGGGAAGACCTCGACCCGCCGGGCTACCTGGTGTGGGCTCGCGACTGGCGGGCGCGTGGGGCGAGCCTGATCGGCGGCTGCTGTGGCATCGGGCCGGAGCATATTGCCGAGATCAAGCGCGGCCTGGATTGAAAGGCACTGTGGCGCGGCATTTGGGGGGGTGAAAGATACCTGGTGGATGGCACGGGCTTCGCCCGTGTTCGCGGGTAAACCCGCTCCCACAGGGGGCGCGCTAGTGCTGCCACTTCAGGAGTCAGTGGGCGGGAAGCAGCTCTGCGATTGCGCTGTTGAGGATGTCCAGTGTGCAGGGCTTGCGGATGAAGCGCGCATTGGCAGGGAGAAAGCCGGGGGGAACGATGCTATGGCCCGAGACAATGATCACGGGTAGTTCGGGGTGTTCTGCCCAGATGGCTTTGGCCAGGCCCAGACCATCCAGGTGCCCAGGCATGCGCACATCGGTAATCACCAGTGCCAGGTTTGGCAGACGCGCCAAGGCCGCCAAGGCGTCATCGGCATTGGCGCAGTCGGTGACCCGGTGGCCGAAGTGCGTTACTGCTTCGCTCATCAACCACCGCAGGATGTCGTCATCTTCCACTACCAGTACATGGCTTTTCATCGCTTCCCCCTGTCCCTGGCCATCTAGATGCGGGTTATAACAAGTCGTTTCCAAAAGTGGACGAAAGGCGCTCAAGCGGTTTCTTTGCCCGTTTCAGTTCCTGGGCTAGTCTGGTTGGACGTTTGATCAGGGAGCTGGGCGAGGATCGCAATGAGACTGTATGACTTCATCGAGAGCGACATGGAGAGCATTCTCCTGGCCTGGGAAGACTTTGCCCGCTCGGTCGAGACGGATTTGCCCAAGCAGGATTCAGTCGGCCTCAGAAACCATTCCGAAAAAATCCTGCGTACCGTTGCTGCCGACATGCGCACTGCTCAGACTGCCTATCAACAGGCCGAAAAAGCGCAAGGCAGGGGTCCTCAACAGTCCAGCGACACGGCAGCTCATTCCCATGCGGTGACGCGCCTGATTGCCGGCTTTTCCATGGACCAGATGGTCGCGGAGTACCGGGCCTTGCGCTCCAGCGTGCTTTCATTGTGGTTGGCACAAGAAACCATGCGGGACGCGCATCATGTTCAGGACATGATCCGGTTCAACGAGGCAATAGACCAGGCCCTGGTTGAGTCCGTCGCAGCCTACGGCGCTGCGGTGGAATCAACCCGCAAGATGGTCCTGGCCGTGCTGGGTCATGATCTGCGCTCGCCACTGGGCGCGGTGCTCATGGCCGGCGACCTCATCCTGCGCCAGGGCACGTCAGACGAGAAGGTGAAGCAGCTGGCGTCCCAGGTGTGTAACAGCGCTCGCCGCGCCAACAGCATGGTCAACGACCTGCTGGACCTGGCGCGCTGCAACTTGGGGACAGGCATTCCGGTGCACCCGCAGCCGGTGGAACTGAACGCGATCTGTCGTTCGGTCATCGACGAACTGCGCGCGGCCACCCCTGAGGCGACAATCGTATTCGAGGAGGCCGCGCTGATTACTGGCCAGTTTGATCCGGAACGCATGGCGCAGGTGTTCTCCAACCTGATCGGCAATGCCCTGCGCCATGGCGATTCGACGCTGCCCATCCGAGTCTCGCTGGCCCATGAGGCCGGTGTGCCACGCATCAGCGTGCACAACTCGGGAGAGCCGATTCCCGAGGCCGTGATGCCTTATCTGTTCAAACCCGAAGGCCGCTACTCCAGCTATGCGGAGGGCGAGCGGGGCTCAGCTGCCGGGCTTGGGCTGGGCCTGTTCATCGCGGCGGAGATCGTCGCCAGCCATGGCGGCAGGATCGAGGTCGTGTCGACAGCGGAGCAGGGGACGCTATTCGAGGTCATCCTGTCTGAGGTTTGACGACCCCGCTGCCTGGGTCAGAACACCGACCACCCGATCCGTGCGCTGAGCAGCTCCAGTGCCGCCATCCCCGCCAGTGAATTACCCGCCGCATTCAGCTCCGGCGACCACACGCACACGGTGAATTGCCCCGGTACGATGGCCACGATCCCGCCACCCACGCCGCTCTTGCCGGGCAAGCCGACCCGGTAGGCGAAGTTGCCTGCCTCGTCGTACAGCCCGCTGGTGGCCATGATCGAGTTCACCTGCTGGGTCTGGCGGCGGCTGAGGATCTGCTCGCCGCTGTGCTTGCAGAACCCGTCGTTGGCCAGGAAGCAGAAGGCCCGCGCCAGGTCCAGGCAGCTCATTTGCAGCGCGCAGTAGCTGAAGTAGCTGCGCAGCACCGTCTCGACTTCGTTATGGAAGTTGCCGAACGACTGCATGAGGTAAGCCATGGCGGCGTTGCGCGCGCGGAACTGATACTCCGAGTCGGCGACCTTGGCATCGATCGCGATGTGCGGGTTGCCCGACAGCCGGCGGACGAAGTCGCGCATCGACAAGGTGGGCGCGGCAAAGCGCGACTGGTTGATGTCGCAGATCACCAGCGCACCCGCGTTGATGAACGGGTTGCGCGGGCGGCCACGCTCGAACTCCAGCTGCACCAGCGAGTTGAACGGCTGGCCGGAGGGCTCATGGCCCAGGCGCTCCCAGATGGCTTCGCCGGAATGGCCGATCGCCTGGACCAGGCTGAACACCTTGGAAATACTTTGTACCGAGAACGGCACCAGGGCGTCGCCTGCGCAGTAGTAACTGCCGTCGTTGCCATACACGGCGATGCCCAGCTGATTCGCCGGCACGTCGGCCAGCGCCGGGATGTAGTCAGCCACTTTGCCCTTGCCGATCAAAGGGCGCACTTCGTCGAGAATCTCGTTCAACAGCGTTTGCATGGAAGGCCTTGTTATCAGTCCCCGGACGACAGCGAGGGGGTTGCGCTTGTGACGCAGATTGCACGGCAGAAATCACACGCGGATGCACAAATGGCGCTGGTGATCATGGCCCGGCGTGCTCGGCCATCAATTCCACCACCCAGTTGATGAATACCCGCAGCTTGGCGCTGACGTGGCGGTTGGGCGGGAAGGCCAGGTACAGCGGCATCGGCGCCATCTGCCAGTCCTCGAACAGCGCTACCAGTTCGCCGCTGGCCAGGTGCGGCCTGGCCATGTAGTGCGGCAGCCACAGCGCGCCCAGGCCTGCGAGGCCGGCCGCGAGATAGGCGTTGCCGTCGTCGACTGTCAGCAGCGAACGGCCCTGGACCTCGACGCGCTCTTCGCCGCGCTGCATGACCAGCGGCAACGCCTTGCCGGTGCGAAACCACAGGTAACTGACCGTGCGCTGGCGGCCCTCTTCCAGTTGCCGTGGGTGCACGGGCCGGCCAACCTCCTGCAGGTAACCCGGGGTCGCGTAGACGCCGAGCTTCAGGTCGGCCACATGCCGCGCCACCAGGGACTGGTCGGTGATCTCGCCCCCGCGCACCACGCAGTCGACGTTTTCTTCGATGATGTCGACGATGCGGTCGCTCGCACCCAGGGTCAGCTGAATGTCCGGGTAACGGGCATAAAAACCGGGCAGGGCGGGGATCAGCAGCAGGCGTGCCAGCGGGCTGGGGACATCGACCCGCAGCCGCCCGCGCGGGGCTGCCGAGGCGCTGGACAGGCTGGTCTCGGCATCGTCGATGTCGGCCAGCAGCCGGACGACGCGTTCGTAGTAGGCAGCGCCATCGGCGGTGACGTTGACCTTGCGCGTGGTGCGGTTGAGCAGGCGCACGCGCAGCCGGGCCTCCAGTTGCTGGACCAGCTGGGTCACGCTGGTCTTGCTCATGCCCAAGGTGTCTGCGGCTTTGGTGAAGCTGCCGGTTTCCACCACGCGGGCGAAGGCCTGCATCGCATTGATACGGTCCATTTCAAGGCTCGATCAGGTCGGGATTGTTTGGAGTATACAAACAGTCATGACCAGCCTTGCCCGTTTATCCGGATGGATGGCTTTTCTACAGTGGCTGCACCGTAACCCACCCGGAGTTTTGCCATGACCCGCCAACGCGATGCCGTCTTCCCGCCTGACCGCCACGCCCTGTATGACCTGCACCGTTACTCGCCGGCGATCCGCGCCAATGGCTTGCTGTTCGTGTCCGGCCAGGTAGGCAGCCGCAAGGATGGCTCGGCCGAGCCCGACCTGGCGGCGCAGGTGCGCCTGGCGTTTGCCAACCTCAACGCCATCCTGGCCGAGGCGGGCTGCAGCTTCGCCGACGTGATCGATACCACCCTGTTCATGATCGACCCCGACGCCACCTTCGAAACCATCTGGGAGGTAGCCGCCGAGTTCTGGGGCGAAGCCCCTTACCCGACGGTCACCGCGGTCGGGGTGACCTGGCTGGCAGGCTTCGACTTCGAGATCAAAGTCATTGCCAAGCTACCCTGATGCGCGGCCCTCACGCTCAGTGCGAATGCCGCGGCATCCCGCCTTCCCGGGCGATCACGCGCATGTGCAGCGTCGCCGGCTCCAGGCAGCCGCCGGTGGACAACTGCCCCACCAGCTGGCGGTAGAGTTCCTGCCAGGGCGTCTGCGAGGCCGGGATGTTCGGCTTCCAGGCGGCGCGGCGGCGTGCCACTTCTTCATCGTCCACCAGCAGGTCGACGCGGCGCTGGTTGAGGTCCACGCGCAGCCAGTCGTTGGTCTGCAACAGCGCCAGGCCGCCGCCGACCGCCGCTTCCGGTGACATGTTGAGGATCGACGGGCTGGCCGAGGTGCCGCTCTGGCGACCGTCGCCCAGGCACGGCAGCGAATCGATGCCTTGCTTGATCAGCGCGGCCGGGGGCGCCATGTTGACCACTTCGGCGCTGCCGGGGTAACCCACGGTACCGGCGCCGCGGATCACCAGGATGCAGCGCTCGTCGATGTCCAGCGATGGGTCGTCGATGCGCGCGTGGTAGTCCTCCGGGCCTTCGAACACGATGGCGCGGGCCTCGAAGCTGTTCTCCTTGCCAGGTTCGGCCAGGTAGGTCTTGCGGAAGGCCTCGCCAACCACCGACATCTTCATGATCGCGCTGTCGAAGAAGTTGCCGCTGAGCACGATGAACCCGGCGTTGTGCTTGAGCGGCGCGTCGAACGGCAGGATCACCTCGCGGTTGCTGGTAACCGTATCGCTGACCACCTCGCCGATGGTCTTGCCGCTGACCGTGGCACAGGCCTCGTGCAGGCGGCCGGCCTTGCGCAGTTCATGCATCACCGCCGGCACGCCGCCAGCGCGGTGGAAGCCCTCGCCCAGGTACTTGCCGGCGGGCATGCAGTTGACCAGCAGCGGTACGTCTTCGCCGATGCGCTGCCAGTCGTCCAGCGACAGCTCGATGCCCATGTGCCGGGCGATGGCGATCAGGTGCGGCGGGCAGTTGCTCGAGGCGCCCAGTGCCGAAGCCACGGCAATGGCGTTTTCGAAGGCTTCGCGGGTCATGATCGACGACGGGCGCACGTCCTGCAGCACCAGTTCGCAGATGCGCCTGCCGGTGGCGTAGGCCATCTGCCCGCGTTCGCGGTAGGGCGCAGGGATGCTGGCGCAGCCCGGCAGCGACATGCCCAGGGCTTCGGCCAGGGCGTTCATCGACAGCGCCGTGCCCATGGTGTTGCAGTGGCCCACCGACGGCGAGGCGGCGGTGGTCATTTCCATGAAGCCTTCATAGTCGATTTCGCCTGCGGCCATCAGGTTGCGGGCGTGCCACAGCACCGTGCCCGAGCCAATCAGCTGGCCTTTGTGATGCCCGTCGAGCATCGGCCCGCCCGACAGCACGATGGCCGGCAGGTCGGTGGTGGCTGCGGCCATCAGGCAGGCGGGGGTGGTCTTGTCGCAGCCAGTGGTCAGCACCACGCCGTCCAGGGGGTAGCCGTGGAGGATCTCCACCAGCCCCAGGTAGGCCAGGTTGCGGTCCAGGGCGGCAGTGGGGCGGCGGCTCTGTTCGGCGATCGGGTGCACGGGGAATTCCATGGGGATGCCGCCGGCATCGCGGATCCCGGCCTTGACCCGCTGGGCCAGTTCGATGTGGTGGCGGTTGCACGGGGTGAGGTCGCTGCCGGTCTGGGCGATGCCGATGATCGGCCGCCCCGACTGCAGTTCGTCGCGGGTCAGGCCGTAGTTCATGTAACGCTCCACGTACAGCGCGGTCATGTCGGCGTGGCTCGGGTCGTCGAACCATTGCTGGCTGCGCAGCGGGCGTTTGGCGGTATCGGTCATGTCATGCTCTCTTGTTGTTTTAGCGCTGCAGCAGGCCGCGGGCGGCCAGGTTGCGCATCATCGCGCCAAGGCCGAAGGTCCACGGCGCAGCCTGGTCGCTGGTGGTCACCTGGTTGTGCAACTGGCCGAGCAGGGGGCTGGCGATGCGCACCCGGTCACCCGGTTTGTGGGTGAACCCCGCGCCCGGCTGGTCACGGTCTTCGATGGGGGCGAACAGCGTACCAAGGAACAGCAGGAAGCCGTCGGGGTATTGATGGTTGGCGTTGAGGGTCTGGCGCACCAGGTCTTCAGGGTCGCGGCTGATCTGGTCCATCGAGCTGCTGCCGACCAGGCGGTAGCCGTCCTCGCCCTGGACTTCCAGGTCGACCACGCAGTGGCGCACCGCGTCCAGGTCGAAGCTTTCGTCGAACAGGCGGATGAACGGGCCGACCGCGCACGAGGCGTTGTTGTCCTTGGCCTTGCTCAGCAGCAACGCGCTGCGGCCTTCGAAATCCCGCAGGTTGACGTCGTTGCCCAAGGTGGCGCCGTGGATGCGTCCGCGGCTGTCCACGGCCAGCACCACTTCGGGCTCGGGGTTGTTCCACGCCGAGCCGGGGTGCACGCCGATCGCGCTGCCGCTGCCGACGGCCGCCAGTACCGGGGCCTTGGTGAACACCTCGGCATCCGGGCCGATGCCCACCTCCAGGTACTGCGACCACATGCCTTGCTCGATCAGCAGTGCCTTGAGGGCCATCGCCTGTGGTGAGCCGGGGCGCACTGCACGCAGGTTGTCGCCGATCACCGAATGCACGGTGGCACGCACTGCCTCGGCCTTGCTGGCATCACCGGCTGCCTGCTCTTCGATCACCCGCTCGATCATGCTGGCGGCGAAGGTCACCCCGGCCGCCTTGATCACTTGCAAATCGACCGGGGCAAGCAGGTACGGCTGCTGGGCGTCGAACGCTTCGCCGCTGTTGGTCAGCAACGCTTCGAGGCTGCCCAGGAAGCGGCCCGGTGTGCTGCGCACGGCGTGCAACGGGTCGTCGCTTTCCAGCAGCTGGCTGAGGGTGGCAAAGCGCTCGGACAGGTCGAACACCCCGTCCGGGCGCACGGTGATCGGCGAGGGGCCGCCAGGTTCGCCCGGGGTCCAGGCGCGGCCGATCAGGGTGCCGGTCAGGCCGTCCACGGGCAAGGTGTTGGCGGGGGTGAGGGTCATCGGCATGGATCGCAATCTCTCGGAACGTGAGAGCTGCACGCTAGGCAAGCGGCGCGATAAACTCCAATGGCTTAATCTCACCATTCAATAACAAGCGGTTATCGCAGCGACAGGGGCGTGCATGTCGGACCTTTCCTTTTCCCACGTTTGCAACTGGCTCAAGTTCCGCCACCTGTTGCTGATCGAGACCCTCGGGCGCACGCACAACATGCACGTGGCGGCGCAGCAGATGAACCTGACCCAGCCGGCGATCAGCAAGATGCTCAAGGAAATCGAGCACTTGCTCGGCTTCGCCCTGTTCGAACGGCTGCCGCGCAGCATGCCGCCAACGGCGCTTGGCGAGCAGGTGCTGCGCTATGCCCAGGTGGCGTTGAACGATGCGCGCAACTTCGTCGACCAGATCGACAGCCTGCGCCAGGGCGGCCACGGGCAGTTGAAGGTAGGCGGTATTTTCGCCGCCACCGCCGTGGCGCTGCCCGATGCCATCGTCGCGATCAAGCAGCGCAAGCCGTTGCTGTCGATCGAGGTGGTGGAGCAGACCAGCGATCACCTGATGGCCATGCTCGAAGACAAGCAGCTGCACCTGGCCGTGGCGCGCTTCACCGACGTGTCGCAGCACCAGCGCTTCGACTTCCAGCCGCTGGCACCGGAGCCGTTCTGCTTCGTGGTCAACGACCAGCACCCGCTGAGCGCTGCCGGGCCGGTGACCTTGCCGCAGCTGCTGGAGTGGCCGTGGATTCTCTACCCCAAGGGCACCCCGATTCGCGGGCGCATGGAGCGGGCCTTCGCCGAGGCGGGCGTGGCCGTGCCGCGCAACACCATCGACACCATCTCCATGCAGACCTTCCTCAAGGTGCTGCTGGGCGGGCCGATGATCGGCATGTTGCCCCAGGCGATGGTCGAGCCGCACCTGGCCAGCGGGGTGCTGGTCAACCTCGACACCCCGCTGCACCTGGCGCCGCAGGACTACGGCATCCTCACCCGCAAGGGCGAGCCGTTGAGCGGCGCGGCGCTGGAGTTCGCCGAGATCCTGCTGGCCCACGCGGGCCGAGGGGAAGGGGAGCGATAACGCGCCGTTATCGGATGATCGATAAATGCCATTGGGAAAGCATCGCACAGCCGCCTAGATTAGCGACCCATGTCTTTCGCAATGCCGAGGAATCATCCATGACGTCCCACGCAGGCCAGCAATTCATCGGCGGGGTTCGCCGCGCCACCGGTCAGGCGGCCTTGTACAGTGTCGATGCACGCAGCGGGCAGCCACTGCCAGGCGCGTTCTACCAGGCCAGTGACGAAGAAGTCGATGCCGCTGCCCTGGCCGCTGCAGCTGCCTACCCCGTGTACCGGGCCTTGCCCGCCGCTCGCCGCGCCGAGTTTCTCGACGCCATCGCCGATGCCCTCGATGCCCTGGGTGACGACTTCATCGCCACCGTATGCCAGGAAACGGCCTTGCCGCCCGCCCGTATCCAGGGTGAGCGGGCGCGTACCAGCGGCCAGCTGAGGCTGTTCGCCACGGTGTTGCGCCGCGGTGACTTCCTCAGCGCGCGCATCGACCGTGCGCAGCCCCAGCGTGCTCCGCTGCCGCGCCTGGATATCCGCCAGTGCCGCATGGGCCTGGGGCCGGTCGCAGTGTTCGGCGCCAGCAACTTCCCCCTGGCGTTTTCCACGGCCGGTGGCGACACCGCTGCGGCGCTGGCCGCCGGCTGCCCGGTGGTGTTCAAGGCCCACAGCGGCCACATGGCCACCGCGCAGTGGGTGGCCGAGGCGATCGTCGCTGCCGCTGAGCGCTGTGCCATGCCGGCCGGGGTGTTCAACATGATCTACGGTGGCCGGGTCGGTGAGGCGCTGGTCAAGCACCCGGCCATCCAGGCCGTGGGCTTCACCGGTTCGCTCAAGGGCGGCCGCGCCCTGTGCGACATGGCGGCGGCGCGGCCGCAACCGATCCCGGTGTTCGCCGAAATGAGCAGCATCAACCCGGTGCTGGTGCTGCCCGGGGCGCTGGCCGTGCGCGGCGAGGCCGTGGCCCGCGAGCTGGTCGCTTCGGTGGTGCTCGGCTGCGGGCAATTCTGTACCAACCCTGGCCTGGTGCTGGGGGTGCGCTCGCCAGCCTTCAGCGCCTTTGTCGAGCAGCTGGCTGCGCAGATGGCCGAGCAGCCACCACAAACCATGCTCAACGCCGGCACCCTGGCCAGCTATGCCCACGGCGTAGCCGCGCTCAAGGCGCAGGCCGGCGTGCGCTTGCTGGCTGGCGCCGAGCAGCAGGGCAACCAGGCCTGGCCGCAGCTGTTCCAGGCGGATGCGCAGCTGTTGCTGGCCGGCGAAGCGCTGCTGCAGGAGGAAATCTTCGGCCCGGCCACCGTGCTGGTCGAACTCGCCGACCAGGCCCAGTTGCTGGCCGCGCTGCAGGCGCTGGGCGGGCAACTGACCGCCACCTTGATCGGCGAGCCGGACGACCTGGCGCACGCCGCGCCGCTGGTGGCCGTGCTTGAACAGAAGGCCGGCCGCGTGTTGGTCAACGGCTACCCGACCGGCGTCGAGGTGTGCGACGCCATGGTCCATGGCGGCCCGTTCCCGGCCACCTCCGACAGCCGTGGCACTTCGGTCGGCACCCTGGCGATCGACCGTTTCCTACGCCCGGTGTGCTACCAGAACTTCCCCGATGCATTGCTGCCCGAGGCGCTGCGCGATGCCAACCCGCTCGGTTTGCTGCGCCTGGTCGACGGCCAGCCCAGCCGTGACCCGATTCGCTGATTACCGCTGCTGATAGTCACCCACCGGCTGCGCCTGCAGCGGTGGGCTTCCCATAACAACAATCAGGCATGCACGACATGCCACGAGGCTTGGCCATGGCTCATCCATCTACCGCCCCCACCGCCGATCAGGCGTTCGAAGACCGCACCTACCGCAAGGTCATCCTGCGTATCCTGCCGATCCTGCTGCTGTGTTACATCGCCGCCTACCTTGACCGGGTCAATATCGGCTTTGCCAAGCTGAGCATGCTCGACGACCTGCAGTTCAGCAACACCGTCTACGCCCTGGGTGCCAGCGTGTTCTTCTGGGGCTACTTCCTGTTCGAGGTGCCCAGCAACCTGCTGCTGCATCGCTACGGCGCGCGCTTCTGGATCGCCCGGATCATGCTGAGCTGGGCGATCATCTCGATGGCGGTGGCGTTCACCCAGCCGTTGGCCGGGTTCTTCCACATCGAGTCCAGCACCATGTTCTACGTGCTGCGCTTCTTGCTGGGCATCTGCGAGGCCGGTTTCTTCCCCGGCGTGATCCTTTACCTCAACTACTGGTTCCCGACCCATCGGCAGAGCCGGGTCATGTCGGGTTTCCTCATGGCGATGCCGGTCAGCCTCACCCTCGGTGGGGTATTGTCGGGCTGGCTGATGACGCGCCTGGATGGCTGGCATGACCTGGCCGGCTGGCAGTGGATGCTGCTGGTCGAGGGCGTGCCTTCGGTGATCATGGCCGTGGTGGTGTTCACCTGCCTGTGCGACAACATCGACAAGGCCACCTGGCTGTCGGATGCGCAGAAGCAGTTGCTCAAGGCCAACCTGCAACAGGAAGCGGACGGCAAGGTCTCGCGGCTCGGCGAGGTGTTCTTCAACCCGCGGGTGTGGCTGCTGGTGTTGATCCTGCTGACCTTCAATACCGGCTTCTATGGCCTGGCCTTCTGGATGCCGTCGATCATCAAGAGCGCGGGCGTGACCAGCAGCCTGGAGATCGGCCTGCTGACCGCCATCCCGTACAGCGTGGCGATCGTGGCCATGTTCCTCAATGCGCGCCACTCCAACCGCACCGGCGAGCGCCGCTGGCATGCCGCGATCCCCGCATTCATCGGCGGCTGCGGGCTGATCCTCAGCGCCGCGTTCGCCCATGACGTCACGCTGTCGATCCTGTTCCTGACCGTGGCCGCGTCGGGGGTGCTGAGCCTGATGCCGATCTTCTGGACCCTGCCGGGCACGGTGTTGTCCGGTGTCGCGGCGGCGGCGGGCATCGGCATGATCAATGCCATCGGCAACCTGTCGGGCTTCACCGGCTCGATGATCACGGCAATGGCGGAGAACCTGACCGGCAACATCAACGACGGCACCTACGTGTTGGGCCTGTGCCTGTTCGTCAGCGGCTTGCTGATCCTGGCGATCCCCGCCGCGATGCTCAAGCGTTCGGCTGCCGAGCCGCGCAAGCAACTGGAACTGGAGGCGGCCTGAGCGGCGCCCGTTACAAGGTGGTCGACTTGCCCATGCGGTCCAGCTCGAACACCTTGCTGCGTTGCAGGCACTCACGCAGGTAACGCGCCGCCGGGCCAGGCTGGCGCTTGCGATGCCACAGCAGGTCCACCCCCACCAGCCAGTCGGTGTGGGGGTAGGCCTCCAGTTGCAGCTCCACCAGCTGCCCGCTCTCCAGCTCGCGCTGCACCAACAGGCGCGGCAGGGTCGCCCAGCCAAGCCCGCCGCGCACCATCTCGACCAACGCCAGGTAACTCTCCGCCCGCCACAGCTGGCCGGCCCGCAGGTATTCGCTGCTGGGCAGCTTGTCGGCATGGGCGAAAAACGCCAGCCGGCGATGGGCGTTGAGGTCGGCGAAGCTGACCGGGCACTGCCGCGCCAAGGCGAATTGCGGGTGGCAGACGTGGGTCATGATCAGCTTGCCCAGCTGCTGGAAGGCCAGCTCCGGCGGGTAGCCGGGCTGGGCGAAACTCACCCCGAGGTCGGCCTCGCCGGTCAGGATCATTTCGCTGACGTCGCCGTGCAGCGGGTGGCGGATCGACAAGTCGACAAACGGAAACGCCGCGTCGAAGCCTCTGAAGGGCGCTATCAGCGGGCCATAGGGCACCTCGATCGCCAGGGTCAGCGCGGCTTCCACCTGGCCTGCCAGGCTGTCGGCGCTGCCCTCCAGGGCGTAGCAGCGCTCAAGGATGCCCTCGGCGCGCAGTAGCAGTTTATGGCCCGCCGCGGTCAAGGCCGGGATGCGGCTGGTGCGGTCGAACAGCTGCACGCCCAGGTCGGCTTCCAGGTTGCTGATGGCCGCGCTGACCGTCGACTGGGTGCGCCCCAGCCGTCGCGCTGCGGCAGAAAACGAGCCGGCCTGAACGGCGCTGACGAACACCTGCAACTGCTCCAGCGAAAAGCGCATCACCTGATCCTGTCCAAGGGTCGATCCATCGATAGTAACGATGGTTAATCATTTGCTCCATCGGTGATTACCCAGGATTCTCTAGCCAGACATCGGCGACAGCTGCCACGCTTCCCTGCGCTGCATGTCACTCCGGGCGCCTTCAACAATAAAAAGAGCCGCACTTCAGGAGATTCACGACATGAGCCAACCTGTTATCCATCCCGTGGACGAAATACTGCCTGCGCGGCAGCTGTTCAGCTTCGGCCTGCAGCATGTGCTGGTGATGTACGCCGGTGCCGTCGCCGTGCCACTGATTCTGGGCAGTGCCCTGGGGCTGACCCAGGCCCAGGTGGTGACCTTGATCAATGCCAACCTGCTGACCTCGGGTGTCGCCACCTTGCTGCAGACCCTCGGTTGGTGGCGCTTTGGCGCACGCTTGCCGCTGATCCAGGGCTGCTCGTTCATTGCCCTGGCGCCGATGATCATGATCGGCAAGGAATTCGGGCTGCCTCATGTGTTCGGTGCGGTGATCGCAGCGGGTGCGCTCACCATGGCCATTGCGCCGCTGTTCAGCCGTTTGCTGCGGTTTTTCCCGCCGGTGGTGATCGGCAGCCTGATCACCGTCATCGGCATTTCGCTGATGCCGGCCGCTGCCATCTGGCTTGGAGGAGGGCAGCCAGGCAGTGCCGACTTCGGCAAGCCGGCCAACCTGTTGTTGGGCGTGGCGACGGTGGCGATGACGCTGGTGATCCACGCCCGTTTTCGGGGCTTCATCGGCAACCTCAGCGTGCTCCTGGGGCTGATTGCCGGCAGCGTGGTGGCTGCAGCCTGCGGCATGACCGACTTCAGCCGGGTGGGCGATGCCGCGTGGTTCGAGCTCAGCGCGCCGATGGCGTTCGGCATGCCGCAGTTCGCCTTCACGCCCGTGCTGATCATGCTGCTGGCGATGCTGGTGATCATGGCCGAGACCACCGGCAACTGCCTGGCCATCGGCAAGCTGACCGGCAAGCCCACCGACCCGCGCACCCTGGGCAACGCGTTTCGCGCCGATGGCCTGTCGACCCTGCTGGGGGGCCTGTTCAACAGCTTCCCTTACAACGCGTTCACGCAGAACACCGGCCTGATCGCGCTTTCCGGGGTCAAGAGCCGCTTCGTGGTCGCCGCAGCGGGCGCCATCATGGTGTTGATGGGGCTGTTCCCCAAGCTGGGTGCGCTGATCGCCAGTGTGCCGACGCCCGTGCTCGGCGGCTGCGCCATCGTGATGTTCGGCATGACCACGGTGGCGGGCATCCAGGAACTGGCCCGCGTCCGTTTCGAAGGGACCCGCAACGGCCTGGTGGTGGCGGTGTCGGTCAGCATCGGTGTGTTGCCGATGTCGATGCCGGCGCTGTTCGAGCACGTCAGCGGCCCACTGAAGCTGGTGCTGGAAAGCGGGATCTTCCTGGCTGCGGTCAGCGCCATCCTGCTCAACCTGCTGCTCAACCGTGAAGCCGCACCCTGCAGCCAGGACGCCGTCGATACCCGCCTGGCCAAGTGAGCCTGGCTTTTCATGCGCGCCAGCTGGCGCGCTTTCACCTGCCGTACTAGGAGTAACCGCCATGACGTTCACCCGCTCCGGCGCCGAGCTGTCCGATTTGGACCTGGCCCTGCTGCGCGAGTCGATCCGCCTGTCCGAGCAATCGCGCCAGGACGGCCGACACCCCTTTGCTGCCCTGGTGGCCGATGCGCAAGGGCAGATCATCGCCAGCGCCGGCAACAACTCCATGCCCCCCGAGGGCGACCCGACCCAGCATGCCGAGCTGGTCGCAGCGGCGCGTGCCGCCAGGCTGCTGACACCGGAACAACTCGCAGGCTGCACCTTGTACACCAGCGCCGAGCCTTGCTGCATGTGTGCTGGCGCAGTGTACTGGACCGGCATTGGCCGGGTGGTCTATGCCTTGTCGGAACACGCGTTGCTCGGGCTGACCGGTGCGCACCCGGAAAACCCCACCTTTTCGCTGCCGTGCCGCGAGGTGTTCGCCCGCGGCCAGCGCACGGTACAGGTGCATGGCCCGCTGCTGGAGGACGAAGCCGCGACCGCTCACCAGGGGTTCTGGGCATGAACGGCGGCGTCTCCGTGCATGTGGTGGACATTGCCAGCGGGCGTGCCGCGCAAGGGCTGCGCCTGAGCATCGGCGTCGCGGGCGGCGCGCCGATCGCGCAGGGCATCATCGATGCGCGCGGCCAATGGGCGGGGCTGGCGGAGATGAACGCGCTATTCGGGGCCGGCGTCTATGAAGTGCGTTTGCAGGTGGCCCGGTTTTATCGGGAAATGGGGACGACGTTGCCTGAAATCCCCTTTATCGACGAACTGATCTACCGCTTCGGGATCGGCGATGCCCAGGCGCACTATCACTTGCCTTTCAAGCTCACCGCCTGGGGCGTCAGCTGCTTCCGGGGTGGCGCTTGACGCTGCGTCTGGCCATGCCTGGTGACTAAATCCGCAGCGATTCATCCTCTTTCTGCTGCTACCCGGCGCTGCATGGCTTATCCTTGCGCCACGCAATCAACGTAGAAGCAGTGAAATACGATGGGTTTTGAACAACTAGCTGAGTTACGTGACCGCCTGCGGTCTGAAAAAGAGCAGCAGGCAAAGGCCGACGCCCCGCGCCCTGCCAAGCGCAAGCCCGCCTCGCAGGCCAAGGCGCGTGAGCAGGACCCGGCGGTGGAAGCGATCTGGCCACTGCAGAAGCATTTCCCGTTGGCTTTCCCGGTCAACCCGGCGCCCAAGGTGCCGCTCAAGGAGGGCATCTTCAAGGATGCCGAGCAACACCTGGAGCTGCTCGGCATCACGGTTGAGCAGCTCAAGCTGGGCATCTCGACCTGGTGCCGGGGCAACCGCTACTGGGCAAGCATGGTCGAAGGTGCTTCGCGCCTGGACTTGAATGGCCAGCCCGCAGGCGTTGTCACCGCCGGTCAGGCGCTGTACGCCAAGCAACAGGCGGCACGCCAGCGCGGCAAAGGCCGCAAGGACCGCGCCAAAGCCAAAGCCGCTGCCCCGGCCCCTGTCGCCGATACCGCAGTGGAACCGACTGCGGACTGAGCCCCTTCGCGCTGGGCCCTGCGCCATCCAACCGGATGGCGCCTGGGCCTGCTCAAATGTGCGATCCCTGTGGAAGCGGCTTTTTCCCGCGAACACGGGCGCAGCCCGTGCCATCCCCCTGAAACCAGGGCGACAGCCATTAGCGCCACTGATCTGGCTTGTCACGCAGCGCACTGAACACCTGAACCTCAGCAGTTACCTCAACAGGGTAGGGCGCCTTTCGGTCGCCTCTGACATTCGGGAGTTCAACCTATGAAAGCCATCGTGTACAACGGCCCACGTGACGTCGCGGTCAAGGATGTGCAGGACGCGATGATCGAGAAGCCAACAGACGTGCTGGTACGCATTACCACCACCAACATTTGCGGTTCCGACCTCCACATGTATGAGGGGCGAACGTCATTCGAAACCGGGCGGGTATTCGGCCATGAAAACCTCGGCGAGGTGATCGAGGTAGGCGCCGGGGTCGACCGGGTCAAAGTCGGTGATCGCGTTTGCCTGCCATTCAATATCGGCTGTGGCTTCTGCGAAAACTGTGAAAAAGGGCTCACGGGATTTTGCCTGACCGCCAATCCGGGCACTGCCGGCGCTGCCTACGGTTTCGCCGACATGGGGCCTTATCAGGGTGGCCAGGCGGAATTGCTGCGCGTGCCCTATGGAGATTTCAATTGCCTGGTCCTGCCGGAAGATGCCGAGGAACGCGAAGATGACTACGTCATGCTCTCCGATATTTTCCCTACCGGTTGGCATGCCACAGAGCTGGCCGGCCTGCAGCCTGGCGAGAGCATCGCGATCTATGGTGCCGGGCCTGTCGGGTTGATGGCGGCGCATTCGGCCATCATCAAAGGTGCCTCTCAGGTGTTCGTGGTCGACAACCAGCCAGACCGCCTGCAGCTTGCCGCGCAGCTTGGGGCAACCCCCATCAACGCCGTGGAGCAGAAGGCCGTGGAAGAGATCCTCAACCTGACCCATGGCAGAGGCACCGACCGCGGGTGCGAGTGCGTCGGCTATCAGTGCTGTGACAAGCATGGGCATGAAGTGAACAACCTCACCATGAACAACCTGGTCGCTTCGACCAAGGCTACTGGTGGCATAGGTGTCGTGGGCGTGTTCGTGCCGCAAGACCCTGGTGCGAAAAACGACTTGGCGAAAGAGGGCAAGATGGCCTTCGATTTCGGCGCGTTCTGGTTCAAAGGCCAGCAGATCCGCACCGGCCAGGCGAACGTGAAGGCGTACAATCGCCGTCTTGCAGCGCTTATCCACCATGGGCGGGCCAAGCCTTCGCAGATCATTTCTCATCGCCTGAGGCTTACTGAAGGCCCGCAGGCCTACCAGCATTTCGATGCAAGGGATGATGGCTGGACGAAGGTGGTGCTCAAGCCAGCGGCTTGAGCCGAGGGCATCATCGATCAGGGCGATAGCCACCGATGGCCAACGCTGCCCGTAAAGCAGCCAGGTGGCTCAGGCCCTGCGGCAGGTTGCCAAGGTACTGTCCATTCTCCGGGTCGACCATCTCCGAGTAGATGCCCACCCCCTGCGACAGTGCGCCCAACGCTTTGCCATAGGCCGCCTCGGCTCGCGCTTGCTGGCCGAGGATGGCCCAGGCTTCGATCACCCAGAACGTGCAGGCCAGGAAGCAACCTTCCTGCGTCTGAGCTTCGCTGTAGCGGTAGTGGAACGGACCGGCACCCAACTCGTCCTGTATCGCCTCCAAGGTGCTGCGTAGCCGCGCCACGCTGGGGTAACCGAAGCGCACCGCGAGTGCCAGCGAAGCGTCCAGCCGATCACTGCCTGGGTAGAACAGGTACGCCTGATGTACCTCGCTCCAGCAGTGGGCTTCAATCCAAGCCTGAACGCGTTGCCGCTCGCGATCCCAGCGTTCCCGGCAGGTGGTGGGCAGGTGGCCGCCATCGGCCAGCTCGATGGCCCGGCTCAAGGCTTGCCAGCAGCTGATCTTGGACATCGTGTAATGCTGCTTGTCCGGCAGTTCCCAGATACCGGCGTCTTGCTGTCTCCAGCCGTCGGCGCACTGGTCGGCCAGTGCCGACAGGATCATGGCGCTGGGCGAGTCGAGAATGTTGCCGCAGTCGATGAAGCAGCGGGCGGTCTCGAAAATATCGCCGAACACGCCATGTTGCAGTTGGTCACGGGCATCGTTGCCGACGACGGGCGGCGAATGCTTGTAGCCAGGGAGGTCGATCGGCCGCACACAAGCCCCGATGGCCCCGTCCAGGGTATAGAACACCCGTGGCCCGTGTTCATCCAGCCGCCGCAGCAACCAGCTGAAGGCGGCCTTGGCTTCTGGCTGCGCACCGATGCTCAGAAACGCTTCGATGGTGTAGCCGGCATCACGGATCCAGGCGAACCGGTAGTCGTAGTTCTTGTTGCCACCGATGCGCTCAGGAAGCGATGAGGTGGCTGCCGCCATGATCGAGCCACTGGGCGAGGACAGCAGCAGCTTGAGTGCCAGCGCGTTGCGCACCACCAGCGGTTTGTACGGGCCATCGTAGACCAGGCTCCTGGACCATTGGCACCACTCCCGGTGTGAGCCATCGATGCGTTCGTCGATCAAGGCCAGTGGCGGTACTACCAGTGGCTCATCACGCCCGGCAATGATCGCGACCACTGCGCGCTGCCCGGCGGCAACGCTGAGCGAGGCCCGCACGCCCAGGTCGTCCTTGCGCTTGACCTGTACCTGGTGATCATGCAGGAACATGCCGAGTATGCGCCCTGCATGGAATACGCATGCATTGTCATTCGGTGCCAGGTAGGGGCTGACCGTATCGGCCTGGGTGCCGAAATCGATGGCGATGTGCAAGTCCATCTGCCCTTCGATGCCTTCGATGCGCCTGGCCAGTTCAGCCCAGGGCAACCGGCCGGCCGGGCCGCTGTTCAGGGACTCGGTAAGGCGGGCGCGACCCTCATCGGTGATGAAGGTGGTTTCGAGCACATTGCTGTCGGGCAGGTAGCGGCGCTCGGCAACGAACGGCGCACTGGGGGTGATCGAGAAGTAGCCGCCCGTATGCGGGGCCAGCAGTTTGTCGAACAGGGGCGGGGAGTCCATGTGGGGGACGCACCACCAGTCGATGGAACCGTCCAGGCCGATGAGCGCAACGGAGCGGCCATCGCCCAGCGCGCCGTATTCCTCCAGGGGTAGCCAGCCACCTTCGTCCCGCTGAGGCGCACCGTATTGCATCCCCTCGCTCGGTTCTCTTTCCATTGGCATGCCTGCAAGATCTGCTGTTCTGTGTGGGACATACCGATTGCGCGCCAAGTTCGTTTATCCGCCCATCCCGTGCTGCCAACCTCGCCTGAACTTTGTGCATCAGTCTGGCTTCCCTTTTGTACTGGGTAGAAACGACAGGAGAGCGACATGACCAAACAAGTCCAACCGCAGCAGCCAGGCCCGCAAACAAAAGTTACCGGCGAACAGGAGCGGGATAACAATGCCCGTCGGCCCGATGGTTCGACCGGTACCGCGCAGGACTCCACTGCGCAGAAAACGGCCCGTGGCCACGGGCGAGACAAACGCTGAAATTCATCCAGATAATTGCCGACCCGGAGGCTTTGCCATGCAACCAAAAACGCAAGGGCTCGAAGAACACGGCCCGAGTGGTGTGCCTTTCATCAACGATCCGGAAAAACCCACCTCACCGCCGCTGAATGACGCGGATGCCACCGATGCTGCAGAGGCTGAGCAAGACATCGAGGACGATGGCCAATCGCTTTGAGTGCGGTGCATAAAAATGCCGGGGCCATGCCTCGCCCCGGCACATTCAGCACAGGCCGATGCCCTTAGCTGTTACGACCGCCGCCGTGGCTGTTCTGTCCGCCTTTGCGGCCAGCCTCCGATGCGCGTTCGCGGTCGTTGGCAAAGTTGCCGCCGGAAGCCTGGCCGCCCTTGCGGCCTGCCTCGGATGCCTTCTCCCGGTCATTGGCAAAATTGCCTGGGTTGTTCTGAGCGGTACCGCCTTGTTGCCCACGGTTGCTTTGATTGTTAGCCATGATCTTTCACCTCATGTGGCACACAGGAAAGTCTGTGTTCAACTCCGACGCTTCGACAGGGGGGCAATGCTCCCGTTAAATCGCCGTTGCCGGACGAAACGCATGAAAGGACTCGATATGGGATTAATCGCGCCGCAGAGCCTGGGCAGCCAGTATCTGCAATCTGTTTTATCAGCGCCCCGGCCTTTGTCAGTTCAAAAAATGCGCCCCGTTGGCTCGCCACGCTGGCAGGACGCAACTGAACGTGGCCTGCGACGTTCAGGTCAACCGCTAGCGATCAGGCGAGGAGGATGACCGTTGGACATCGAAGCGTTGCTGACTGAGTTGCTGAACGCCCGTGGCCCGGGCGGCCAGGAAGATGAAGTTCGGGCCATCTGTCTGCGAGCGTTGCAAGACGTGTGCGACGAGGCCTATGTCGACAGGGCCGGGAATGTGATCGGGGTCGTTCGAGCATCTCGTGCTTGTGACCCTGATGCAGCCATCCGGGTCATGGCCCACCTTGATGAGATCGCCATGATCGTCAAGAACGTTCGTGCGGACGGCACCTTGGAAGTCTTGGCCCTGGGCGGGGCGCAACCCATCAGTTTTGGTGTCTGCCCTGTCGATATCCTGGGCGATGAAAAGACCCTGCCGGGTGTTCTGTCTTACGGCTCGATGCACAACAGCGGTCGGACTTCGAACGGGCGAGATGTGCTGGCGGGCAATGTTCAGTGGAAGGATGTCTACGTCGTTACCCGCACCTCCAACGCCGAGCTGGAGCAAGCAGGCGTGCGGCCGGGCACGCGTGTGGTGCTCAGCCAGCATTGGCGCAAACCCTTCCAGGTCAATGATTGTGTCGCGGCTCATTTTCTGGATGACCGGGCGCCGTTGACTGCGGTGATCCACTGCGCACGGCTGCTGCACCCGAGAAGGCAACAGCTGCAGCAAGACGTCTGGTTCGTCCTGACCACCCTGGAGGAGGAGTCCAATGCCGGTGCCCTGTACGCGGCTTCCAGGCTGCCAGGCGAAACCACCATCGCGGTCGAGGTGGGGCCGGTGCTGGAAGAATACGGTACGCAGCTCTCGGTCAACCCGATCATCAATACCGGCGACCAGAAGGGCTACTACAGCCGCCCTGTCGTTCAAGCGTTGATCGCCGCCAGCCGACGAGCAGGTTATGCCCCGCAGTCGGCACTGCTGGTGGATTTCGCCTCCGACGCCAGTGCGGTGCTGAGCACGGGCGTTGATGCACAGGCGGGTTGCATCGCCATTCCCACGGAAAACACCCACGGTTTCGAGATGGTGCTGGTGGAGGGTATTTCGGCCTGCGCTGCGACGCTGGTGGAGTATCTGACAGGCTCGACGGCTGGCGGTCCGCAACGGACAACAGCGTGAGCCTGGCTCGAGCCGACGTCACAACGGCGCTATCCGTTCAAGCATCACGGCCATGCCGGTAGCTCGTCAGGGCTGCTGGTAATGCCCTGGCGATGTACCGCGCTCGTGGTCATGTTCAAGACGCTGAACCTGAACGTCAGTGAAGGATGACGCTTCGTTGCGATGCAGGCCTTGCAGATAATCGCGGGCAGCTTCGCGGCTGAGGTCTTCCTGGTCACTGCGCAACTCGCAAGTGCCGGGTTGGTTATCGAGGATGTAGCTGATCAGGTAAAGGTAGCTGGCCATGTCGAATGTCCTTTTGCGGATAGAGGAGGCGCGAACCTTCTGGTTGATCGTGGCGCAATCCAATCCGTTCACCCCGGTTGATGGTTGGCTCCATCACCGCGGTGGGTCGTGGCCATTGCATTCAGAGTCCCCTCTATCGGCACCGAGAATACCCAGGCACCAGCAGCCATCTGCCAAGAAAAAAGGCCTGCGTTCATTAGCGCGTTTCGTCCGCCTTTTCGAAACTCAATGCACGATGCGGCGCTTGGTACCGGTCACTGATAAACACAGACCTTCCTGTGTGTATCTACCGACATGAGGTGTCAATCATGGCTAGCAATCAGGACAACCGCGGTAATCAAGGCGGCAACGCCAACACCAATCCTGGCAACTTCGCCAACGACCGGGAAAAGGCTTCCGAAGCCGGGCACAAAGGCGGCCAGGTATCAGGCGGCAACTTCAAGAACGACCCGGAACGCGCCTCTGAAGCAGGCCACAAAGGGGGCCAGGCCTCGGGAGGCAATTTCAAGAACGACCCTGAGCGTGCCTCGGAAGCGGGCCATAAAGGTGGCCAGGCGTCAGGGGGCAATTTTGCCAATGACCGCGAAAAGGCTTCCGAAGCCGGCCGTGTAGGTGGCCAGCACAGCCACGGCGGCGGTCGCAAGAGTGATGACAACCGCTGATCATCCATAAACGTGCAGGGGGCAGCCCGGCTGCCCCTGCGCACTGATGAGGACCTGCTTATGTTCATGCATAACAAGCGATTGCAATACACCGTGCGCGTGGCGCAACCCAACCCCGGCCTGGCTAATTTACTGCTGGAACAGTTCGGTGGGCCGCAGGGTGAACTGGCCGCCGCGATGCGCTACTTCACCCAGGCGGTCAGTGAGGATGACGCAGGACGCAAGGACATGCTCTATGACATTGCCACCGAAGAGCTCAGCCACCTGGAGATCATCGGCTCGATCGTGGTGATGCTCAACAAAGGCGCCAAGGGCAGCCTGGCCGAAGGCGTAGAGGCCGAGGGCGAGCTGTACCGCTCGCTGACCGGCGCCGGCAATGACTCCCATGTCACCAGCCTGCTATACGGTGCCGGAGCCCCGCTGGTCAATTCCGCCGGGGTACCGTGGAGCGCGGCCTACATCGACACCATTGGCGAACCGACGGCCGACTTGCGCTCGAACATTGCTGCCGAGGCGCGCGCCAAGATCGTCTATGAACGGCTGATCAACGTTACCGATGATCCCGGCATCAAGGATGCCTTGGGCTTCTTGATGAGCCGTGAGATCGCCCACCAGATGTCGTTCGAAAAGGCGCTGCACGCTATCCAGCCAAACTTCCCGCAAGGCAAGTTGCCCGGCGACCCTGAGCTCAATCGCACGTATTTCAATCTGTCCCAGGGCGGGGAGATGCGTGGGGCCTGGAATGAAGGGCAAGACTGGATTTACGTCGATGAACCGCAGCCCGCTGTGGACGGTGGCGATGGCTCGGCCAGTGTCCAGCTCGATGAACGCGGCGCAGACACCCTCGCAGCCATGAAGCTGCGTACCCAGTCGGACCCGGATGCGCAACCTCTGACCGGAGCGGAACTCGGCAAAGTGAACAGTGGGCAGCAATGAGAAATGCCCGCGCCGGAGCGAGTCCGGCGCGGGATGCGTATTCAGCGCTTGGCTTCTGCATCAGGGTCGGCCGAGCGGGCCAGGAATGCACGGGTTACTTCCGGCAGATGCGCCTTGAGCCATTCGGCCATGGCGACTTCTTCCTTGAGGATCGAACGACAGGCTTGCGCCGTCGCGCTGTCGCCGGCCGCTTCGGCGGCTTCTATGAGCACGGTGTAGGAAGCAATCTCCAGGTTTTCGAACACATAGCCTGCCATCGCCCCTTTGACCACTTCATCGCTCATGGTCATCCCGCCGACCGCCTGCCCGAACGCCATGAGCTTGCCCGCCAGGTCCTTCAAGGTCGATGTGCTGCCGCCCAGGCGCTCGATGCATTCGACCAGCACGCGCTGCTGCCCTTGAGTCTCTTCGATATGTTTGACGATGCGGCCTTTCAACTCGGGGTAATGCTCCAGCCGCTCTGCCTGTCCCTTGAGCATGCTCTCGGCCTGTTGCTCCATCGCATGGGCGTCACGCAGCCAGTCGAGCAGGTTTTCTTTCGCACTTGCCATGATCAGTACCTCGCATCCAGTGATAGGTACCTGTTGGGAAAGCGCCCGGCGGTGCCACGCTCAGTTGGATCGACGAATGGGGCATGGGCAGGAGCGGATTCCACCGGGCAGAAGCGCCGAACTTCAGGTAGGCGTCGTACTCGTAACGTTTGATACATATAACGAGACGAGGTCGGCATGAGGATGATCCACGGCACTTCGCATTTTCGACCTTATACCTCGGCGTCCGGAGGCTGGGGGTCTGCCCATTCGGTGCTGAACATCCTCTGGCGCGAGCAGACCTTGATCAACGGCACGCGCGCGTTGACCAAACAGAACAAGCCCAACGGTTTCGCCTGTGTCAGTTGTGCATGGGCCAAGCCTGGCGACCCTCACGCTTTGGAATTTTGCGAAAACGGCGCCAAGGCGACGGCCTGGGAATTGACCGCGTTGCGCAGCTCACCCGAGTTCTTCACGGCGCATTCGCTCAGTGAATTGCGTGGCTGGACGGATTACCAGCTTGAGCAGCACGGCCGTCTTACCCATCCACTGCGGTATGACAAGCAGACCGATCGGTATGTGGTGACGACCTGGGAGGAGGCTACAGAGGCCATCGCCACGCAACTCCGTGCGCTGAGCCCCGACGAGGTGGTGTTCTACGCGTCAGGGCGCGCATCGCTCGAGACATCGTTCGTCTACCAGCTGTTTGCCCGTGCCTATGGCACCAACAACCTTCCCGACAGTTCCAACATGTGCCACGAAAGCACGTCGGTGGGCTTGCAGGAAAGCATTGGCGTGCCGGTAGGCACGGTCACCCTGGCCGATTTCGAACACACCGATTGCATCTTTTTCTTCGGGCAAAACGTCGGCAGCAACAGCCCGCGCATGCTTCATCCGCTTCAAGAGGTGCGCAAGCGCAACGTTCCGATCATCACCTTCAACCCGATCCGGGAACGGGGGCTGGAGCGCTTCGTCAATCCCCAGTCCCCCACTGAAATGCTCGGTCCGAAATCCACGGCCATCAGCACCCAATATCACCAGGTCGCCATCGGCGGTGACACCGCTGCCGTGATGGGCATTGCCAAGGCCCTGCTCGAGATGGAGGACCGGTCGAACATCAACGGCGAGCCGCCCGTGCTGGATCATGCTTTTCTTGCGCAACATACCGAGGGCCTGGTCGACTTCATAGAGCAGGTGCGGGGCTATGCATGGGCTGAGCTGGAGCACCGGTCCGGCCTGAGCCGCAGTGCGATGGAGGCCGCCGCCACGGTGTATGCGCGCAGCGAGAAGGTGATGATCGTCTATGGCATGGGCATGACCCAGCACCGGCACGGCGTAGGTAACGTGCAGATGCTGGTCAACCTGCTGTTGTTGCGCGGCAATATCGGCAAGCCGGGGGCCGGTATCTGCCCGGTGAGGGGGCACTCCAATGTGCAGGGCCAGCGCACCGTAGGGATCACCGAAGACCCTGCAAAGGTGCCCAAGGACAAGATCGAGGCACTGTTCGGCTTCAAGGTCCCTGAGCACAAGGGCCTGACCACGGTCGAGGCCTGTGAGGGCATTCTCGATGGCCGTGTGAAGGGGTTCATCGGGCTTGGCGGCAACTTTCTGCGCGCGGTACCCGACACGCGTCGAATGGAGCCTGCGTGGGCGGGGCTTGGTCTGAGCGTGCAGATCGCCACCAAGCTCAATCGCACGCACCTGGTGCCCGGTGCACACACCTGGCTGCTGCCCTGCCTGGGCAGGATCGAAATCGACCGCCAGCGGGGCATAGAGCAGACGTACACCACTGAAGACAGTACCGGGTGCATTCACGCCTGGCGTGGCACCGCAGAACCGGCAGGGGAGCAGTTGCGCTCGGAACTGGCGATCGTCGCCGCCTTGGCCGACGCCACGCTGGGCAACGCCGTGGCCATTCCCTGGCTGCACTGGAGCCAGGACTACGCACGCGTTCGCCAGGCCATCAGCGAAGTCTATCCGGACATCTTCCATGACTTTGAAACACGCATGTGGGAGCCCGGTGGGTTTCATCGGCCGTTGGGCGCTGCGCAGCGCCAATGGGCCACGCCGTCGGGCAAGGCCCAGTTCATTACGCCCGCATCGCTGGACGAGGATGATGATGTCCTGTCAGGCGAAGCGGGCCGAAATGTCCTGCAACTGATGACGCTGCGCAGCAATGACCAGTTCAACACGACGGTGTACGGCTACGATGACCGCTTCAGGGGCGTGAAGGGCACGCGCAAAGTGGTGTTCCTCAACCGCAACGATATCGTACGCCTGGGCTTCGTGCCGGGCGGCTGGGTGCGCTTGCGCACGGCCATTGAACCGGCTGTGCGGCGTGAGGCAGGGCCTTTCCAGATCATCGCCTACGACATTCCGGAAGGGTGCGCTGCGTCTTACTACCCGGAATCCAATGCGCTCGTCCCGCTATGGCACCACGCCAGACGCAGCAAAGTCCCGGCCGCGAAATCGGTGCCCGTGATCTTGATCGATGCGCAGCCAGATGTCGACGATCTCGAACATGCCGTGCCCGCAACTGACCAGGTCGTATAGCGGGACTTCGAGCAGGGGAGCCCTATGGAGAGTGTTGAATGGGGGCTGATGGCGGCACGGGCCCAGTTCGCGGTGACCATCAGCTTTCATATCGTGCTGGCGGCGTTCAGCATTGGTCTGGCGAATTTTCTGCTGGTGCTGGAGGCGCTGTGGCTGTGGCGCCGGGAGCCGGTCTATCTGGATATCTACCGGTACTGGCTGAAGCTGTTCGCGCTCAACGTCGCGATAGGTACTGCGTCAGGCCTCATCCTCGAATACCAGTTGGGTCTCAACTGGTCACGGCTGTCCACCCAGGCAGGGGAAATCCTCGGGCCGCTGATGTTCTACGAGGTGATGGCGGCGTTTTTCCTCGAGGCAGGTTTCCTCGGGATCATGCTGTTCGGCATGAAAAAGGTAGGGCCCAAGCTGCATTTCTTCGCCACCTGCGCGGTGGCTGTCGGCGCCATCATCAGTGCCTTCTGGATCCTCTCGGCAAACGCCTGGATGCACACGCCGCGCGGTTTCGGCATTGGCCCGGATGGGCGGTTCATCGCGCAGGACTGGTGGGCGATCATCTTCAACCCTTCATTCCCTTATCGCTTCGCCCATATGCTGCTGGCGACCTTCCTGGCCACCGCCTTGCTCATTGCTGGCGCGAGTGCATGGCAGTTGTTGCGCGAGCCCTCCAACCGTCATGCCAGAGTCCAGTTCAGCATGGCAATGTGGACCCTTGCCGCGCTCGCGCCTGTCCAGCTGATTGCAGGCGATCTGCATGGCGAGAACACGCTGAGGTATCAGCCACAGAAGGTGGCTGCAATGGAGGGCGCATGGGTGCGCCCTGCACCCGGCGCAGGTGAGCCGTTGCGGTTGTTTGCACTGCCCGACATGGCCGAGCGGCGCAATCATTTCGAGTTGGCGATTCCACGCGTAGCTTCGTTGTATCTGCGCCATGACCTGAGCAGCTCGATCACACCGCTCACGGAATTCGCGCCCCAGGACATCCCGCCTGTCGCGATGGTGTTCTGGGCCTTCCGCCTGATGGTGGGCTTGGGGCTGCTGATGATCGTCCTCGGCATCACCAGCCTGGTATTGCGTCATCGACAGCGCTTGTACACGGCGCGCTGGATGCACCGTTGCTGCGTGCTGATGGCCCCGGCCGGTTTCATCGCCATGATCAGTGGCTGGGTGGTCACCGAGGTGGGCCGGCAACCCTTTACGGTCTACAACGTGCTGCGAACGGCTGACAGTGTATCGCCGGTCTCAAGGGACCAAGCCGTCGGCGCGACCGGCGTGATTCTGGTTTTCTATCTGGTGGTGTTCGGCATCGGCTTGTGGGTATTGCTGCGCATGCTGCGTCATCCTGCCAAGGCAGAGGAGCCAGAACCGCAGCCGACCCTTGCGGATGAAATCGGCAGGCCATGAGGTGCGCCCATGCTCGAAGGTGACGTGATCGTTTTGCTTTCAGCTGCCGCTCTCGCGTTCTCGGTGCTCAGCTACGTGCTGCTCGACGGTACGGATCTGGGCGTCGGCATTCTCATGGGGCTGACCCGCAGCGCCGGGCGACGGCGCGCCATGGCGGTGTCGATCCTGCCCATCTGGGATGCCAACGAAACCTGGCTGGTGCTGGGGGGCGGAGGGCTGCTGGCGCTGTTTCCGCTGGCGTATGCGGTGCTGCTACCGGCGTTGTACCTGCCCTTCATTGCCATGTTCCTGGCGCTGATCATGCGTGCCATGGCATTGGAATTTCGCGATTATACGCAAAGCCCGACCCTCAAGCGCGGCATCGACGCGCTGCACACGTGCGGGTCGTTGGTCGCCGGGGGATGCCAGGGCGCGGCGCTGGGAACGCTGGTGCAAGGCATTTCCAGCCAGAACGGGCAATTCAGCGGAACCGGCTGGGAATGGCTCAGCCCTTTCGCACTCTACTGCGCGGGCGTGCTGGTGGTGGGCTATGCGTGGCTCGGGGCCTGTTGGCTGTATTGGCGAAGCGAAGGTGACCTGCAGCGAACAGCGCGCAGGCAAGCGCAATGTCTTGCTGCAGCCACCCTGGTGCTGCTGATGGTGCTGCTCCTCTGGACCTCTGGCCTGAACCCCGGTTATGCGCAGCGACTTTTCAACCCGGTCGTTCTGGGGGCAATGGGCGGAACAGGTCTGGTTGCCTTCATCGCTTTTGCGCTCAGCTTTCGAAGTCGCTACGACGTAGTGCCGCTGATCTGCGCGCTGAGTGTGTTCGTCCTGGCGTTCACGCTGATGGTCATTACCCTCTTTCCGCTGATCGTCCCGCCCAGCCTCACGCTGTTCAGCGCCGCGTCGGGCAGGACAAGCCAAACGTTCATGCTGGCTGGTTTTGTCCTGCTGATGCCGGTGACCTTTTTCTACAACACCTTTGGTTTCCGTGTGTTTAGCGGGAAAGTCCATGTGTGGGGTCGAGGCACACCCTGAGCAATCATTGCATGGCTGGGCTATCACCAGACCCCTGGCTGCCGGTGAGCCGAACAGCGATATTTATGGGAGCGGGCGCCCGCGAAGAGTTCAACGCGGCGCCTTGACCTTACAGTACTACTGCACAAACCCTGATAACCTCCAGGCTATCGACGTGTCGATGGTTCGCCAGTGGTGGGCTTACATCGCATGACAAGGTACTTGCAGCTGCCGATCCTGAGCAGAAGCCGATGACAGGGATAATGAATGCTTTTCGTAGTGCTGCTTGGCGGTAAACACCCTCGGGCAAAAATCGAGGTGCACGACGTCGTTTTCGTGGTGGCCGATACGCTGGAACAAGCCTACCCGCAACTGCGTGACAGCTGGTTCGGCAGCCTCAAAGGCATGCATATCGACGCCTGGATGGCTGTCGATGGTGTCGAGGGCTGGCGGGTGGAATTGAGCAGCTTGGCGCCATTGCCCGATGCACCTCGCCTGTACTTCATCAACCTGGGTGGCTACGAGTCACAGACGTTCGGCGAAGCGCATCATTATCTGTTGGTCGTGGCCAGTAGCAAGAGCGAGGCCAAGGCAAAAGGCAAGCGGCAGATTCTGTCACATTGGGCAAAGGCCCATACCGATGCGGTGCTGGACGTTGACGACTGCTTGCCCATTGATGAAGTGGGCGGCCGCTATGTGCACCTGGTTGAGGGGCCGCATGCCGGGATCGTGCAGCGCAACGACTACATCGTACTGGCCTAGCCTTGGCCCCTGGCGAGCGGCGCAAGCCTGCGAGGGGCTGGCCGCTCGAACCCGGTGCGGGTCAGATCAAGCCTTCGGCTTTCAGGGTTTTCTGCACGGCCGGGCGGTTGGCGACGCGCTTCTGGAACTGCACCACCGTTGGCCAGGGCGAGAGGTCGATTTTCAGCATCGGCGCCCAGTTGACGATGGTGAACAGGTAGGCATCGGCCACGCTGAAAGCGTTACCGGTCAGGTAATCCTTGCCCTGCAAGGCCTTGTCGACGAACCCCAGGCGTTTGCCGAAGGTTTCGATGGTCTTGCTTTTGGCCTCCGGGCTGATGCTCGGGTTGAACAAGGCGGCGAGGGTCTTGTGCAGCTCGGTACCGATGAAATTCAGCCATTCCTGCACCCGCGCGCGCTCCAGCGTGCCAGCAGGCGGTAGCAGGTTGGCCTGGGGCTTGTGCTCGGCAAGGTACTGGATGATCGCCGGGCCCTCGGTGAGGACTTCGCCGTTATCCAGCTGCAGGGCCGGCACATAGCCTTTGGCATTGAGCATGTAGAAATCCGCGCCACTGGCCGTGGTATGGGTCTTGAGGTCGACCTTTTCGACGGTGTAGGGCAGGTCCAGTTCGTTGAGGACGATATGCGGCGAGAGTGAACAGGCACCCGGCGAGTAAAAGAGCTTCATGGTCTTCTCCCATTGAGTGGGCCAGCCTGGATACGGCTGGCGTGGTGAGGCGCTGTGCAGCGCTCAGGTTATGACAGCAAAGCAGGCTCTCAGGCAAACCGCTGACCAGCGGCCAGCACAATCACTGCTCATCGATGATTTCCCGGGCCAGGGTCAGGCGGCGCGTGTGGAAGTCGTACTCATACAGCTCGGCATAGCGCCCCCACTCGATGGCCACCTTGAGCACACGCTCGGCTTCCTCGGCGTCCATGTATTCCGTCAGGCGGTCGAGCACGGTTTTTTCCTGCAGGCCGGCAGGCTCAAGGTGCAGGCTGTCGAGGATGTAGCCGATCAGGGACACGCGGCCCTTGCACTGGCGTGCGAACAGGTCCTGGCGCCGCGCCTGGCGGGCGGTCACATAATTGCGGCCGTGGCGTGTGAGGCGGATGTCGCCCTCGACCACCTGGGCGAAGCCGAGCAGGCCGAGTGCCTCGTAAATCGGGAACAGGACCTCGTCGGGCAGCTCGGTTTCCTCGGCCAGGTGCGGCAGGTCGGCCTCGCCGTTGAACGGTTCGCCGGCGATCAGTTCGAGCACGCTCTCCATCCGCGCGATATCGGCGTCGGGCAGCCGGTAGCCGAGCTCCACGGCCGGTGGCGCGCCGGCGGCAGCGATGGCCTCGGGGCGCTGGGTCATCAGCGCATAGACCTCGTCGATCAGCGCGCGGACCTCTTCCGAGTCAGCGTTGCGCGGGCGCGGCAGGTCGATGTGCAGTTCCGAACGCACCCGGCCCGGGTCGCTGGAGAGGATCAGGATGCGGTCGGCCATCATCACCGTTTCCTCGATATTGTGCGACACCACCAGAATGCTGCGGGTGGTGATGCGGTGTTCTTCCCAGAGTTCGAGCATGTCGTCGCGCAGGGTTTCGCCGGTGAGCACGTCGAGGGCCGAGAAGGCCTCGTCCATCAGCAGCACTTCGGGGTTCATCACCAGGGCACGGGCGATGCCCACGCGCTGGCGCATGCCGCCGGACAGTTCGCGTGGCAGGGCGCCGCCGAAGCCGGACAGGCCGATCAGCTCAAGCGCGGCGTCGGCCAGGCGCTCGCGTTCGGCCGGGCTCACACCCTGGGCCTCCAGGCCGAGTTCGACGTTCTGCTGCACGGTCAGCCAGGGGAACAGCGCGAAGGTCTGGAAGACCATGGCCACACCGCCCACCGGGCCGTGGATCGGCTGGCCGCGGTAGGTGACGGTGCCGCGGTCGGCACCGATCAGGCCGGCGATGATCCGCAGCAGGGTCGACTTGCCCGAACCGGAGCGGCCGAGCAGGGCGACGATCTCACGCTCGCGCAGCTGCAAGTCGACGCCTTCGAGGATGGTTCGCGGCGTGCCGTCGGTGGCACGGAAGGCCTTGCTCACGCCCTTGAGCTGGATCAGCGGTGGTTGTTTCATGGCAGGTCCTCAACGACGGCTTTCGGCGCGCAGGTACAGGCGGCGCCAGAAGAAGCGGTTCAGCAGCATCACGTAGATGCACATCACGCCGATGCCCAGGGCAATGCGGTGGAAGTCGCCGGCGTCGGTCATCTGCTTGATGTAGCTGCCCAAGCCGTCGGCCACCAGCGAAGTGTCGCCCCAGCTGACGTATTCGGCGACGATACTGGCGTTCCACGAACCGCCACTGGCCGTGATGGCGCCGGTGACGAAGCTGGGAAATACCGCTGGCAGGTACACGCGCTTCCATTTCAGCCAGCCGCGCAGGCCGAGGTTGTCGGCGGCCAGGCGCAGTTCATAGGGAATGGCCGCAGCCCCCGCCACCACGTTGAACAGGATGTACCACTGGGTGCCGAACACCATCAGTGGGCTCAGCCAGATGTTCGGGCTGAGCTGGAAATGCACCAGCAGCAGGACGACCAGCGGGAACAGCAGGTTGACCGGGAAGGCGGCGAGGAACTGCGCCAGCGCCTGCACCTTCTGCGAGTAGCGCGGGCGCAGGCCGATCCAGATCGACAGCGGCACCCACACCAGCGAGGCCAGGCCAATCAGCAGCATCACCCGGCACAGTGTGATCAGGCCCAGGCCGAGCACGTGCAGGGCTTCGCCCCAGCCGACGTCCTGGTGCACGAACAGCCCCAGGCGCAAGAAGGCAAAGGCGCAGGCCAGCACCAGGAGGATGTCCCAGGCGCGCGGCCACCAGGCCGGCAGGCGCAGCCACGGGCGCCGCGCCACGGTGCCGTCGTGGCGCTGGGCGAACCAGCCCATGGCGTTCTGCAAGCCCTTGGCCAGCTGCGCACTGAAGGCGCTCAGCCAGCGGCTGCGGCGCCCCCAGTCAAGCAGCCAGGCGCGTTGCGCGGTGTCGCCTTGGGTGTCTTCGAAGCGGAAGCGGTCAGCCCAGGCCAGCAGCGGGCGGAAGAACAGCTGGTCGTAGAGCAGGATGCCGGTGAGCATCGCGCCGATGGCCCAGGCGATGGCGCCGAGGTTGCGTTGGTCGATGGCCACGGCGATGTAGGAGCCGATGCCGGGCAACTTGATGTCCTGCCCAGCCACCGAGATGGCCTCGGCGGCGACCAGGAAGAACCAGCCACCCGACATCGACATCATCATGTTCCACAGCAGGCCAGGCATCGCGAACGGCAGCTCCAGGCGCCAGAAGCGCTGCCAGGCCGAGAGACGGAAGATCCGCGCAGCCTCGTTCAGCTCCGGCGGCACGGTGCGGAACGACTGGTACAGGCTCAGCGCCATGTTCCACGCCTGGGAGGTGAAGATGGCGAAGATCGCCGCGCATTCGACCCCCAGCAGGTTGCCCGGGAACAGCGCGATGAACGGCGCGATGGCGATGGCCTGGAAACCCAGGATAGGTACCGACTGGAGCACGTCCAGTAACGGGATCATGGCCTTTTCGGCGGCGCGATACTTGGCCGCCAGCGCAGCGAAGACGAAGGCGAACAGCAGCGAGAAGCCCAGTGCGATGAACATCCGCAGGATGGTGCGCATCAGGTAGTAGGGCAGGTTGACCGGGTCGAGGGCAATCGGCAGCGCCTCGCCGACCACGAACGGCCGGCTCATCTGCATGGCGCCATAGGCGGCCAGCACCAGGACCACCAGCACCAATGGCAGAAGGATCCAGTCCCAGCGATTGGGCGCTACCTCACGCAGGCCTGGCGAGGGGTTGAACAGGCGGGCCATGAACAGGTCTCGATCGTCAGGAGGTGTAAAGGGGCAGATGCCAACACCTGAGCCAGTATGGTCGAGGTGGATGACAGGTCAATGTGGCAAAAAAATGATGCTCAGAGGTCCAGTAACCCCGCTGTACGGCTAAGGTTCAGCTGTCTGAAATGGAATGTCACGTGAAGGTACCAAGGCCATGGATAACTTTTTTGATATGCACATACGTAAACTGACCCACGCAGACATACCCCGCGCCAGCGCCCTGTGTCTGGAGGCATTTACGCTGGCGGTGGCGCCATCGCTGACCGAGCAGGGGGTGGAGACGTTTGCCAAGGTTGCTGCCGAGCAAGCGTTCGCCGAACGCATGCAAGGCGATAACCTGATCCTGGTCTGCGAAGCGGATGGCAACCTCTGTGGCCTGGTTGAGCTCAAGGAAGGCCGTCATGTAGCGATGCTGTTCGTGGCGCCTGCATGGCAACGCCGGGGTGTGGGGGCGCGCCTGATGAATGAGGTTCTGGCCTACGCAAGGAGCCAGGTCCTGACCGTCAGGGCTTCGTTGAGCTCCGTGCCTGCATACCAGCGCTACGGTTTCGTTTTGGCCGGGGAAGTGGGCGAGTTCGCCGGGCTGGTCTATCAGCCGATGGAGAAACTGAGATGACTGGTGAAGTGTTTACCCCGTTCCAGCACCTCGCCGCCGAGTTGCTGAAATACCTGCCGGCGAGCCAGCAAGATGGCTCCCACGACCTGTCCCATATCCATCGCGTTTGGGTCAACGTGCAGCGGATACAGCGGGTGGAAGGCGGTGATCTGCAAGTGCTGCTTGCAGCGACGGTGCTGCATGACTGTGTCGCGGTAGAAAAGAACTCGCCACTGCGTGACCAGGCTTCGTCGCTGTCCGCGGACAAGGCGGCGTCAATCCTGGCTGATCTGGGCTGGCCTTCGCAGCGCGTCGAACAGGTGGCGCATGCCGTCAAGACCCACAGCTATTCGGCAGGTTTCGCGCCGCAGACGCTTGAGGCCAGGATCCTTCGGGACAGCGATCGGCTGGACGCTTTGGGTGCGGTAGGCATTGCCCGGTGTTTTTATACGGCTGGGCGAATGGGGTCTGCGTTGTACGATTTCGAGAATCCCGTTGCGCGGGGCAGGGAGTACCGGGATACGGTGTATGCGATCGAGCACTTCCACACCAAACTGCTGAAACTCGCCTCCGGTTTCACAACCGGCGAAGGCGCTCGACTGGCTGCCGAACGCCATGCGCGGCTTGAAGCATTTCTTGCAGATTTCATGGATGAGGTTGGCGAGGGCTAGGCGCTGGGGCTATCACCATTCAATGGCTCGTCCATCCCACGCCCAGAACCCTCCGCTGTCCGCAGGCCCCAACCGTCCGACCTGCTCGATGACACACTGCGCGGCGAACGCAGGGTCAAACAGCTTGCCCGCTGGCACATTGCCTTGAAACGGCTGCGACAGCTGCGTGTCCGTGGTCCCGGGATGCAGTGCCAGTACCGAGGCGGCCGGGTTCAGGCGCCTCAGTTCGATGCTTGCCGTATGCAGCAACTGATTGAGCGCCGCCTTGCTGGCTCGATAGCTGTACCAGCCACCCAGGCGGTTATCGCCAATTGACCCAACCCTGGCTGACAGCGCGGCATAGGTGGCGGGTTCCTTGCGCAGCAAGGGCAGCAGGTGCTTGAGCAGCAGTATCGGTGCGAAGGCATTGGTCGCGAAGCTTACCTGCAGGCCGGCCAGGTCCAGCTGTGTCAGAGATTTTTCTGCCTTGGCGCCCTCCTGATGAAGGATGCCCAAGGTGCTGATGACCAGGTGCAAGTGATCGCAGGTATGCCCGAGTTCGGTTGCCAGTGTCGCGAGTGATCGTTCATCACGTGCGTCGCAATCCATCAGTACCAGGCGCTCGCCGTGTTGCCTGGCGAGTGTCGCGAGGTCGTCATTGCCTTTGGCATTGCGCGACACGGCCCAGAGCCGGGCCACCTCGTCACGCGCCAGCAAGGCCGTACACAGTGCCAGTCCGATGCCACGGCTTGCGCCCGCTACCAGGACATTGGCCTGGCCGTTGAGGTTGGGTATCAGGCTCATGCGGCACCTCACGCGAGTGAATTGAATACGAGTCTGGCATTGAACTCGCCCTGCGACGCGCTACGCTTTTGGCAGGCGTCTATCCTTTTGCCAAACCTCCGCCCGTCAATGGAGTGAGTGAGCAGATGATTCGCAAATCCCTACTTGTGATTGCCATCGCTACCTTGCTGGCGGCCTGTGGCGACGATTCTTCCCACTACGCGGTCTCTGATGAACACTGCCAGCCCGATCGTTTGAAGACGCTCCCCAACAATGCCAACCGCGATACGCTGGTCGAAAAGTGCATGCCTCGGCAGTCGCCGTGAGGTGGCTTTGCACTACGTGAATCGCACCGGTCAAACGCTTTTCAGGGCCGAAGTCGAGTCGCTTTCGAACGGTCGACTGCAAATCAAAGCATGCAGCGTGAATTCATGCGCCGTATCATGCCGGGCGAAGATTGGCAGGCGGCGTAACGGGATGCTCCGTTGTCAGAGGTTTGGCACCACTGGGCTGCTTCTCTTTGTTCGCCACACCGAAGGGCACATGCACCATCGGCAGGTCCCCCGCCGCTGACGTCAGGTGACTGCGCTGGTCGTCGAAGAACATGTGCGGCTTGAGGATCGACAGCACCCGGTCTTTCTCCATCCCGCCAAGGAAGAACGACTCATCCGGCGAAACCCCCCAGTTCTTCAGCGTCGTCACCACCCGTTCATGGGCCGGCGCATTGCGTGCCGTGACGATGGCGATGCGCAGGATGCGCTGGTACGCAGGGTCCTGCGCCAACTTGCGGTCTTCCAGTTTGCGAATCAGTGAAAGCTTGCGGTACAGGTCTGCCAGCGGCCCCGGCTGATGCGGTATGGCCTTGCGATCTTGCTCATGGGCCTGGAACTCATCCAGGTTCAGGCGCTGCTTGTACACGCTCTCCGCCTCGTCATCGGCAATCACGCCATCGAAGTCGAAGGCCACGCGCAGCTCGGTGTCGATCTCGTCATCGTAGATCTTCGTCGGCAGCACCAGGCCCGCCGGGTAGTCGGCGTCGATTGCACGCTGCACGTCGCCTTCATGGGCACTGAGGAACAGCGAGGCGTTGAACGCCGGGATGTATTCGTAGGGCGAACGGCCGGACATGAACGCGGCGCGGGTGATGTCCAGGTTGTAATGGTTGATCGAGCGGAACACCCGCAAACCGGTTTCCGGCGAGTTGCGCGAGAGCAGCACCACTTCCACCGGCAGTTGTTCGGGGAAGGCCTTGTTGATGCTCAGGAAGCGGCGGATGAACGGGAAGGCGACGCCCTTTGGGAAGGGCACGTCGAGGTTTTCTTCCTGGTGCAGGCGATACGCTTCGACGCCTTCGCACTGGTAGATGTTGTCGGAGACGGTCAGGTCGAACAGGGCGCTGGAGGCGACGCCGACGACGAGTTTCTGTTCGATGGGGTAGGGCATGGGCTGTCCTGAGAAAGGCGGGGACCAGCCACCATCATAGGCCAACGCCATGCTAATCTGCGCCCGAGTTCAACCAAGGCCCGAATTCGCATGCCGATTGCCGACAATCTCATTGCCTTTACCCTCGCAGCCACGCTGCTGACCCTGACCCCAGGCCTGGACACGGCGCTGATTCTCAGGACCGCTACGGTAGAGGGCCGCAAGCAGGGCGTGCGTGCAGCTTTGGGCATCAACGCTGGCTGCCTGCTGTGGGGCGCAGCCGTTGCTTTCGGCCTTGGCGCATTGATCGCTGTATCGGAGCTTGCCTACAACATTCTCAAATACTGTGGGGCTGCCTACCTGGCCTGGCTTGGCCTCAACATGCTCTTGCGCCCACGGCAATCGCTGGCACCTGCCGGGAAAGATGGCCAGCGCGCTGGCAACTGGTTCTTCAAGGGCTTGATGGGCAACCTGCTCAATCCCAAGGTCGGCATCTTCTATGTGTCGTTCCTGCCCCAGTTCATTCCCCAAGGTCAGCCTCTGGTAGCCTGGACCTTTGGCTTGGTCAGCATTCACGTGGTGCTAGGCCTGCTGTGGGCGATGGCATTGATTAGCGCGACTCGGCCGTTAGCAGGGCTGCTGCGACGGGACAAGGTCATCCAGTGGATGGACCGTGCGACCGGCCTGGTATTCATGTTGTTCGCGGCTCGGCTGGCGCTGGGCAAGCGATAGGCGCCGAGCGCCGTGTGCTACATCACGTCGAACGAGCCATCCAGATTGCATTCCCGATGATCGCCACCGCTATCTTCAGGCAGAAACGCGGTCAGGTCATAGGGCAGCAGTACCGTATCCAGCGCGAAGGAGAAGGGTACGTCGATCAGGCCCACTAAGCCACCGGGGCCGTTGCGCGTGGCGAAGTTCCAGCCAAAGCGTGTGCCCGGATAGACACAGCGCTCGCCATCGAGGTGAATGAGGGTACTCCAGCAGCCACTCAACATCAGCGGCAGCGAGAGCGTCAGGTACTTGGCAATCCTTTTCACAAGGGTTGACACCCCTTTCTGGTCTTTCATCAACGCGGTCCTTCAACCAGCCGTAATTCCCCATCCCGATACTGCACCTCACGCCCCAGCCACTCGCTGCTCACTTGCGGCAGCACTGCCGAGGGTTTGCGCAGTTCGCGCAGCAAGGTCGAACCATGGGACAACCGCCCACCCATGCGCGCAATCACGGCCCGTGCGGCCTGATAGTGGGCATGGCGGCCGGGGTCGAGGCTGTCTTCGAGGAGGATGTCCTGGCCCAGGATGCCTTGCACCTGGCCAGGGTAGATCATGAAACCGGTGGCCTGTTCGCTGCCCTGGCTGCCGTCTTGCCAGAAGCTGCCGTCGCGCGTGCGCACGTCAGGATGCGGGCCGAACCAATCGGCACGCTGGGCTTCAGGCATGGCGTGGTGCACGCGGAAGAAAATCCGCATCAGGTTGTCCCGGTACCACTCGCGCACTTGCAGGTAGTAACCCCGCAAGCCGGGCAGGCCGAGGCGATGGGCCAAGGTAACGGCGGATGGCCAGGCGGGCAGCGGCTGCAGTGGCAGGTCGGTCGGCGCCGGCCGCGGCGTGCCGGGGTCTGTTTCCCACGGCAGACGGTGGGGGCTGTGCTGCAGATCGTTGTAGGCGGTCGCTGGCCGGCCCAGCCAGGCACCGCCGCTGCTGGCCAGGGCCGTGGCGATGCACAGGTTGCCTTGCACCACGAAGACATAGAAGCGGCTGAACCAGTCTGCCAATTGCTGGCCGTCAGCCCCGGCGGCCTGCAGCTGCGCCAGTTCCGCGTCGAAGCGTTGCAGGCCCGGGGCCAGGGCCTGCAGGTGGCTGCGTGCAGCATGCTGCATGCGCCACAGGCGCGGCACAGCGCGCAGCAGGCGCAGCGGGCGCCAGGGCAGGGCGGGGGTGGCGCCGCCGACTTCGCCCGCGTAGCTGGCAGCGGAGATGCCCCAGTCGGCCAGGCGGGCAAGGAACAAGTCGTTGTTGATGTAGGAGGCACCGCCAAACACGGCGGTGAAGGGTTCGTTGTCCTGCAGCACCCGGCTGTCCCAGCGCGCCATGATCGCCGGGATGCTGGCGGCAGCGCGGCGCTGGGCGTATTCGACGTAGCGGCTGGGTTGCGGCGGCAGGATCTCGGCGATGTTGGCCGAGGTCAGGTGGCGGCGCCAGCCATGCTCGCTGATCGGGCGATACTGCAGCAGCCACAGTTGCTGGCCGTCCCAGGCCCATTCGATATCGCCGGGCACGTAGTGGAAGACGTTCAGCACGCCTTGCAGGAAGTCCCAGAGGGCCTTGGCTGTCAGGCCATGCACGTTGGCGAAGTGGCCGCTTTGCCAGGCAGCGCCCAAGCGCGACAGCGTTGCGCGCCGGGGGCTGGCCTGGCCGTCGGCCAGCGCTTCCAGGTGGCCTTCGAGCCACTCCAGCTCCACCGACAGGTGACGCACGAAGGCGATACCGGACACCCTTGGTTGGATGAAGCGCTGCACCACCACTTCCTCGACGCCGGCGTCACGCAGTGCGCTGACACGGTCGGCGACGGCGTCGCCGGGCACGCGCAGGTAAGTGGTGCTCAGGCCGGCATTGGCGGCATCGGCCTGGTCCTCGGCATAACTGGAGGAACGCACGGCCCACAGGGCATCCGGGGCCGAGGCAAGCAGCCTGGCAAGGCGCGGGTCGTTGCCGTCGTCCAGGCTCAGGGCTTCGGGCACAGCCTGGCCGGCCAGTGCCGCCAGTTGCAGGCGGCCGCCTTTGGTGTGGGCGACGAAGCCTTGGCTGGCTGACTCCAGCCAGGCGACAAATTCGGCCGGCGCATCGATCCAGGGGTAGTGGCCCCAGCCCGGTTGCAGGCTGATGCGCAGGTCGGCGCGGGCGAGGATCGCTGACCAGGCGGCGGCCTGGGCGATCCCCAGCACGTGGTCGTGGTCGCCCCATACCAGCTCGATGGGGTCGGTGACCCACTCCAGCAGCGGCAGCGCGGTGTCGGCGCGCAGTTGCGCCCAGGAGGGCACGAAGGCGCGGCAGCGGGCATAGCCGGCACCCATGCGCTGGTACTGCGCGGGCGTCCAGCGCTGGCTGGAAAACTTGGCGGCGAACCAGTGCGGCTTGTGGCTGAGCAGCCAGTGGATGGCCTTGCGCAGCGGCAGCGGCGACATCAGCGCCGGCAGTCGGCGTTGCCAGAGGAAGGCGCCGACCGGGGCCAGCAGCACGCTGCGGCTGAAATGGCCGGGGCTGCGCTGCAGGGCATGCAGCACGATCAGCGCGCTGACGCCAACGGCCATGATGGCGTGCCCGCGTTCGCTCAGGCTCAGCAGGGCTTGCGCATACTCGTCCAGGTCCTTGCAGGGCGGCGCGGGGTTGTCGCCGAAGCCGGGCAGTTCCAGGGCCTGCACCCGGTAGTGCCGGAAGTGCGGCAGGGCATCGTCCCACCAGTCGGCGGCGCTGCCGTTGCCGGCCAGCAGGTACAGCAGAGGCTTGCTCATCGATGCTCCTCAGGCCAGGTCGCGCAAGGCGCTGTCCAGGGTCGGGTACTGGAAGCGGTAGCCGGCCTGCTCCAGGCGGCTCGGCAGCACGCGCTGGCCGTCGAAGAACAGCTCGGCCATTTCCCCGGCAAGCGCCCGAACCGGTGCAGCGGGAACATGCAGCCACACCGGGCGCTTGAGCAGTCGGCCGACAGTTTGGGCGAAGGTGGCCTGGCTGACCGGCTCGGGGGCGACCAGGTTGTAGGTGCCCTGCATTTCGCTGTCGACCATGGTGCGCGCCATCACCGCCAGCACGTCGTCACGGTGCACCCAGCTCATGATTTGCCGGCCATCACCCATGCGCCCACCCAGGCCCAGGCGGAACGGCATCAGCAGGGGCGCCAGCGCACCGCCAGGGCCGAACACCACGCCCAGGCGCAGCACCACCTGGCGAACGCCGAGGGCGCTGGCCGGGCTGGCGGATGCCTCCCAGCGATCGCACAGTTCGGCCATGAAGCCGTCGCCTTTGCTGGCGCTTTCGTCCAGTGGCTGGCTAGCGTCGCGTACACCGTAGTAACCGATGGCCGAGGCCTGGATCCACAGCGCCGGCTTGTGCCGGGCCTGGCGTGCCCAGTGCAGCAAGGCCTCGGTAGTGCCGACCCGGCTGGCCAGCAGCTGCGCCTGGCGACGCGGTGTCCAGCGTGGCCCGGCGACGGGCGCGCCCGCCAGGTTGATGACCACGTCGAAGCGCTCGTCATGGCCGAGTTTGTCGAGGCTGCGCAGGCAGCGGGCGCGGCCGTCGAACAGGTAGGCGGCGCGCAGCGGGTCGCGGGCCAGCACGCTGACGCTGTGACCGGCATCGAGCAACTGGTTGACCAGGGTTTCGCCGATGAAGCCGGTGCCGCCAGTGACCAGCACCTGCTTGTAGGCGCTGCCGGCGAACGGGTTGGTTGGCGGCCCCTGGCGGTGCAGGCGCAGCGTCGCCAGCGCATCGCGGATCCCCGACGCCGTCACACCGAGGGCGAACAGGGTCAGCAGCCAGCCGCGCCAGCCGAGGTCGATGGCCACCAAGCCATCGGGCAGGCTCGACCACTGCAGCAGCTGCAGGCCGTACAGCGCGAAGAAGGCGCCAGCGTTGATCGCCAGCACGGTATGCATGATGCGCTCGATGGCCGGCAGCTTGCGGCTGCGGTCCTCGACCACGAAATCCCACAGGGTCAGGCCGATCTCCAGGGTGAAGACCACCGCCACGATAATCGCCCAGACGCCCTGGAACGCTACATGGGCGATACCCAGGAACAGGATGCCGTAGCAGCACGAGCGCACTGCGTGGATCGCCAGCTCCAGCCGCGCACTGTAGCGCTGGGGCAGGGCAACGGTCAGTTCATGGTGGTAGACAGTGTCCAGCGCGCCCAGCAAACCTTGGATCAGCAGCAGGTTGAGGGCCCAGGAGAGGATCGGCAGTTCAGCCACGTTCAAGTCCTTTCAAAGTGGTGGTGGGGCGGTCGCAGCGATACAGCCACAGCAACGGTGGCAGCAGGGCGAGCAGGGCCAGGCCATCGATGACCAGGTGCGACCACATGCCGGCCTGCAACGACACCACCATGTCCTGCGGTGCCCACAGCACGATGCCGAATGCCAGCCAGGCCCACGCACTGTGGCTGCGCAGGCGGTCGCCCAGCCGGATCAGGCCGAGCATGTACAGCGAGTAGCTTTGCAAGGTGGCGCCGAACAGTGCGAGCCACCACACCTGCTGCGCGCGGGCAGGCGCTGGCGCTGCCTGGCCCCAGAACGCCTGCTCGATGCTCAGCTGGTAACTGCCCAGCCACGCGCTATGGCCGGCCCAGGTGAGGCCCAGGCCAATCAGCAAGTGCATCAGCGCTGCGGCTTGCAGCCAGCGTACCCATGCACGGCGCACATCGCATCGTGCGGTAAGAGAGCGGAGCATTCCTTGTCCTGTCGGCTTCCGTGACGGCGGCCAGTGTACTTGAATTGCGCAAGTGGTCGTAGGCGCTGGCTCTTTGCGCCACTGGTCGAGGCGCTGGCACTTCAGCCCTTCGCATTTCTTCTGAGTTAAAGGTGCAGATCCGCTGCACCGCACACCGGAGACCCACCATGACGACAGATACCCCGAAAAAGCAGGATGTGGGTGAAGCGTGGTCGCAGCAGCGACCGGAAGACTGGAACCCGCCGCCAGGCAATCCGGGTTCCGATCAGGACGCGCAACAGCAGCGGGAGAACGGCACTGCCCGCACTCACGAGAATGTCGAAGTCCCGCTGCCGGCGGACGACGAGGCCCCGGTCGAGGAAGAGATGCAGGATGTGGACGCCAACAACTCGGTGTCCAGCGAACACCCGCAACCTCGTTGAGCGATTGCGGTGGCGGTCGGTACCCTGTGGCAGCGGGCGAGCCCGCTCCCACAGGGATGGCGTCGGATGCTGAAGGGTTGTACGCCAGCCTCCTCATCGACCCTGTCTATCAAGCCATCCACCCTATCAATTTGACTGCGACATTCTGCCTCAGTAACGTGCGCGGCTCTTCGTTGTAGCGCCAGAGACCACCTGTTTTGCCTTCCCCCTGAAGCACCTCGCATCACTTCGCCACCCGTAAATTCCTGACTGCCGGCGTGCCTCCGGGCGTGCCTGTCGTCCCTGCGTTCGAGTTTCCGAAATGTCTGTCAATGCCCCCGCCCGGATCACTGAACTCGTCATCGAGGCCGGTACCAAGAAAGCCCATTTGCCTACCCGCGCACTGCTCATCCTCGGCTTTCTTGCCGGTGGCTTCATCTCGATGGGCTTTATCCTGGCTATCCATGTCAGCGCGATGATTCCCGGGCAATGGGCTTCGCTGGGTAACCTGCTGGGGGCTGCTGTGTTCCCGATTGGCCTGATCCTGGTGATCCTGGCGGGCGGCGAACTGCTTACCGGCAACATGATGAGCCTGCCGCTGGCCATGTTCGCCGGGCGCATTCGCCTGGCGGCGGTGGCACGCAACTGGTGGCTGGTAACCCTGGCCAACTTGCTCGGCGCGCTGTTCGTGGCGTACTTCTTCGGCCACCTGCTTGGCCTCACCGAGGGCGCCTACCTGGCCAAGACCGTGGCCGCCGCCACCAGCAAGGCCAGCGCCGACTTCGTCCATGCCTTCGTCTCGGGTATCGGCTGCAACTGGCTGGTGTGCCTGGCGGTGTGGCTGGCTTTTGCCAGCCGTGAGATGAGCGGCAAGATCCTCGGCATCTGGTTCCCGATCATGGCCTTCGTCGCCATCGGCTTCCAGCATGTGGTGGCCAACATGTTCCTGATCCCGGCGGCGATTTTTGCCGGTTACCTGAGCTGGGGCGCGCTGGCCGAAAACCTGCTCGCGGTGTTCCTCGGCAATGCGGTGGGCGGGGCGATCTTCGTCGGCCTGGCGTACTACGTGTCGTTTGCTGCGACGGCCCAGGAGCAGGCCACGCTGCCGTAAGTGCCTTTACCTCGCCGGCAAGGCTGGGTAGCATGGGCGCCTCCTTCCTTTCCGGCTGTTCTGCCGTGCACCGCCCAGGCGTTGATTCGCGAAGCGGGCATACATGATGCCGACATGAGTACGGGCGCCTGACCACGGCGCACCGATAATCCGTCATCAGAAAATTCGGGATGATTCCATGATCATTCGCCAAGCTATCGCTGCCGATCACCCTCGGCTGCTCGACATCTGGCTGCGCGCCGTGCGCGCCACGCATCACTTTTTACAAGCGTCCGACATCGACGCCTTGCTGCCGCAGCTGCGCGATGTCTACCTGCATGCCGTCGAGCTGTGGGTGGCCGTCGACACCGAGGACCAGCCGCTGGGCTTTATCGGGCTCAACCAGCACCATGTGGAAATGCTCTTCGTCGACCCTGATCGGCATGGACAGGGGATTGGCCGGGCGTTGCTGGACTTCTGCCGCCAGCCGCGCGGTACCTTGAGTGTCGACGTGAACGAGCAGAACCCGCAGGCGGTGGGGTTCTATCTTCACTACGGCTTCGTGCAGACCGGGCGTTCGCCGCTGGACGGCGAAGGCCGGCCGTTTCCTTTGTTGCACATGGCCTTGCCTGACCCGGCGTAAGCCATAACCCTTGAGCCTGCAGATCAGCGCCGCACCGTCAGCGCCTGCGGGTTGGCGACGTTCTTCGCCGCGCCTTGGGCAAACGCCACCACGTTGTCGAAGGCATCGCCGAAATACAGCTCGTAGCCGTTCTTCTCCACATAGCCCAGGTGCGGCGTGCTCAGCACCCGCGGGTGGGTGAGCAGGGGGTGGTTCGGCTCGAGTATCGGCTCCTGTTCGAACACATCCACCGCAGCGAAGCCCGGCCTGCCGGCGTCGAGCGCCTGCAGCAGGGCCCCGGGCTCAATCAGCTCGGCGCGGCTGATATTCAGCAGCAGGGCGTCCGCTTTCATCCGCGACAGGTCGCTGAAGGTCACCCGATGGCGCGTTGTCTCTGACAGCCGCAGGTTCAGGCTGACGATGTCCGCCTCGGCAAAAAATGCCTCGCGCGAGGTCGCCGCCCGGTGCCCATCGGCCTCGGCCGCCGCCCGGCTGCTCTCGCTGCCCCACACCAGCACGGGCATGTCGAATGCCTGGGCGTAGCGGGCGAGCCGCTGGCCGATCTTGCCGTAGCCCCAGATGCCCAGCAGCTGGCCGGCCACCGCCTGGCCCAGGTTGACCTGCCAGTGGCCTTGCTTGAACGCTTCGATCGCGGGTACCAGCTGGCGCCGGGCGTTGAGCAGCAGCGCCCAGGCAAGCTCCGCCGGCGCCACCGGCGAGCCGCGGCCTTCGCTGACGACGATGCCGCGGGTGGTGCAGGCTTCCAGGTCCAGATGGCCGGCGACCTTGCCGGTCTGGCTGATCAGCTTGAGGTTGGGCAGCCGGTCGAGCAGGGCTGCATCGATGCGCGTGCGTTCGCGGGTGAGGACCAGGGCGTCGGCATCGGCGAAGCGGGCGGCCAGCTCATCCAGGGCGGCGGGTGGCTTGTCGTGAAACACGCGAACCTCATGCCCAGCGAGGCGTTTGAAGCATTCGAGCGAGCGAATGACGTCCTGGTAGTCATCGGGAATGGCAATGCGCATGGTGGTCGGCCCCGGCGGTCAGTGTGGGAAGGGGTTGGCCCGACGTGGCACCACCCTGGCCATACACTTGAGCACAACTCCCAGCACCACCGCCACCCCGGCACTGACAAAGATCGCCTCATGCCCGGCGCTCTGCTGCTGCAAGGCCACGAACGCCGGTGCCAGCGCCGCCGCCGCGACCTGCAGGATACTCACCCAGGGCGTCAAGGTACCGCGCGGATCGTTGGTGGCGATGGCGCCCATGTAGTAGGTCAGTGCCAGCACCCAGCCAAAGTTCATCAGGAACAACGCCACGCACAGCTGCTCGGCATCCTGTGCCTGGCGTGCCAGCAACACGATCGACAACAGCACCAGCAGCGAGCCGAAGGCGATCATCGGCCCACGCCTCACCCGTGCGCCCAGCACACTGGGCAGGGCCCCGCCGGGCAAGCCGCCGAGAATGCCCAGGCCGAACGACCAGCCCACCTCCACCGGGCTGATCCCACGCTCGCGGGCCAGTGGGTCGACAAAGCCCCAGATGCAATAGATCGCCAGCTGCAGGCACAGCATCCCCAGCAGCGCATAGCGCCCGAGCGTGGCACAACCGACACCGCTCTGGGTCACGGGTAACGGCGCCTCGCGGTGCAGGCGGGCCGGAATGGCCAGCGCGACCAGGGCGATCAACACGAACCAGCCACCGATGCTTGCTACTGCCCCACGGTTGCCGAGCACCTCGGCGAGCTGTGGCATGCAGGTGGCATACAGCGCGAACACGGCGGTCTGGATCAGCAGCGATAAACCATACGAGCGGTCCTGCCCCGGCAAGCGCCCCAGCCCGCTGATGGCGCCGGCATACAGCAACCCGGTAGCCACGCCGCAGGCCAGGCGGCACAGCACCAGCGTTGCCAGTGAGTCCAGCATGGCACTGAGCACATTGAGCAGCAGGGCCGCGAGCGCGCCTGCCAGGTACAGGCCACGGCCACCGAAGCGCCGGCCCAGCAGGGGCAACAGCAGGCTGCCGAGCAACGTCCCGGTCATTTCGCTGGACAAGATCCAGCCTTGCTGGCTCAGGTCCAGGTTCATCCGTTCGGCCACCAGGCCGATGAAGATCGGTTGCACGCCGATGATGATCAGCGCCGTGGCGGCGATGTAGATCAGGGCGGCACGCAAAAGCAGGTTGTTCTTGTTGTTGTGCATTGGAGTTTTCCGAGGGGCGCTTGAGGTTCAGGCGTGGCGCAGGGTGCCCGCGTCATGGGTGATGCGCCCGTTCATCACGGTCAGCGCCACGTCGGTCTTGCCGATCTGGTAGCGATCGAGTTCGAACAGGTCCTGTTCGAGGATGATGATGTCGGCGCGCTTGCCGGCAGTGATCGAGCCGATTTCCTTTTCCAGCCCCAGCTGGTAGGCGCCGTTGAGGGTGTAGGCGGCAATCAGTTGCGGGATGCTCAGGCGTTCGTCGGCATCGGGCATCACTGGCGCATTCGGCTCGCCACTGAGCTGACGGGTGTGGCCCGATTCGATGTGTTCCACCGGTTTGTGCTGGCAACGGCACTGGCACACCAGGCCGTCCATGCCAATCGACACGGTCACGCCCTGGTCGATGAAGGTGCGGAACTTGTACATCGAAGCCCAGCGCTTGAAACCATACGACTGCTGGATGGCCTCGGCGTAGGCGTCGACCACGCCCCATTGCAGTTGGGTGTTGGCCATGACGCCGATGCGGCGGAAGCGGGGGATGTCGTCGGGGTGGGTGAGGAAGGCATGGGTGATCACATGGCGGCGGTCGCGCGGCGGGTTGCTGGCGAAGGTCCGCTCGAACACATCCAGCGCCATGCGCACGGCGGCATCACCCACGGCATGAACCATCACGTCGATACCGGCGGCATCGGCCTGGCGCACGTGGTTTTCGAACACCGCTTCCGGCATGGTCGTCGAGCCGCAGTGCGGCTTGTCGCAGTAGGGTTCGAGCAGGAACGCGGTGTGGTTGAGTTCGGTGCCGTCAAGCATCAACTTCAAGGTCTGCGCCTTCACCAGCGGTGAGTCATAGCGGCTGCGCATGCCTTGCAGGATGGTCACCGGGTCATCCTCGGTGCCCATGTTGATATAGCTGCCGACCACGCGCAGTTTCAGGCGGTCTTCACGTTCCAGTTGCTGCAGGGTTTCGTACAGCAGGGTCTGGTCACCGGCCGGGTCGAGGAAACCGGCGTCGAACACGGTGGTGATGCCGGCGGCGACCAGCTTTTCTTGCCAGAACGGAATCGAGCGCAGGTACAGGTCGATGCCGGTTGGCAGGTAACCGGCTTCGCTCAGGCGTTGCATCAGCAGCGAGTAGGCCGCGCAGTCGATGATCACGCCGGTGGGCTCGCCGCTGAGCGGGTCCTTCTCGAACCAGCTGGCGCCTTCTTCCACGGCCGGCGTGTCGCGGTCGATGCCGGCTGCCTTGAGCGCGTAGGTGTTGACCCACATGGTGTGGTAGTCGGTGGACAACAGGCACACCGGCTTGTCCGGGCAGATGGCGTCGAGCACTTCACGGCGCAGCAGCTCGGCCGGCATCAGCGGCTGGATCCAGCCCATGCCGGTGATGGCTTTCTCGCCTGGGTTGGCCGCCACGTAGCGTTCGAGCAGGGCCAGCACTTCGTGCGGGTCTTCATGGTTGACCAGTGCCTGGAAGGCGAACGCGGTGCTGGAAAAATGCCAGTGCGATTCGACGAACCCCGGCAACACCAGCTTGCCGGCGGCGTCCAGCAAGCGCGTGGCAGGGCCGGCATGGGCCATGACGCTGGCGTGGTCGCCAACGCAGAGGATGCGCTCGCCCTGCACAGCCACTGCGCCGGCCCAAGGCTGGTGCGGGTCGACGGTGTAGATGCGAGCGTTGTGGATGATGAGGTCGGCGGTGCTGGTCATGGCGGCTCCCTGGGGCAAAATGCCGCGCTAGTTTTGTGTCGGTAAAAAGTTTTAGTCAATAAAATATTTTTACGGCTTGGCTTTGCGGTATGCTGGCCGTCGGTTTTGAGAAGGGGTGGTGAAGTGAGCGGATTACGCGAGCAACAGAAGGCGCAGCGCCGGGAAACGATCAGCCGCACGGCGCTGGGCCTGTTCGAGCGCCAAGGCTTCCAGACCACCACCATGGAACAGATCGCCCGCCTGGCAGCGGTGTCGGTACCGACGGTGTTCGCTTATTTCGGCAGCAAGCAGGAGATCCTCCTGGAGAAACTGCGCGAGGCCGACCACCGCGCGGTGGCGGAGGCACGCAAGCGCCTGGTGGAATTCGACCAGGCGCTGGATGCACTGTGTTTCTACGAGGCCAACCTGACCGATTACGCCTTCGAGGTGCTGCCGGCACCCTTGTGGCGTGAGATCCTGCCGCCGTTGCTGCCGCTGTTGGGGAGCAAGCAGCGTGATGTGCCCGAGGCCTACAAGCGGGTCAACGACGCGCTGGTCGAGGAACTCAAGCACCTGCTGCAGGACCTGTGCGACAGCGGCAAGTTGCGCGCCGACCTTGACGTGGGCTATGCAGCGTTTTTGATCAATGACTACGGGCATCTGCAGCTGCTGCGGTTGTGCAGTGACGAGCCGCTGGACCTGGTGGCGCACCGCGAGGACGTGCGCCGCTTCATGGGCTTTTTGCTGGCCGGGATGCAGGCGGGCCGGCCCTGACCGGTAGCGGCCTCATCCGCCTTCGCTCAGTGCCCCGATCACCTGCTCGACACTGGCCTTGAGCCCGGCCAGTGCATTTTCGGGGGCACTGTCTACCACCAGCAACCTCGCCCCGGCCGCCTCGATCACCTTGGCCACCGCTGCATCCGGCTGCCGATGGTCCAGCACCAGCGCCACATCCTGCTCTGTGAGGTTCTCGCCCAGCGCTTTCAGCGCCGCCTCATCCCATTTGCCATCCGCTGGCAGCGGCTGTTCCACCACATCCAGGTTCAAGCCGCTGGCCAGATAGCCCAGGCGCTCCGACAGGCTGACCACGCTCAGGTTTTCGACCTTGGCCAGCTGCACCTGGCTGCTGGCAGTCAGCTCCAGCAGCTGGCGCTTGAGCTTCGCCAGGTTGCCCTGGATCCTCTGCTTGTCGGCGGGCACCAGGCGCTCCAGGTCGTTGGCCAGAATATCGGCCATGCGCCCCAGGTTGCTCGGGTTCAGCCAGGGGTAGGCGGCATAGGCGTCATCGCCGCTCACGGCGATGCCCGGCAGCGCGCCATCGAGCGGCCGCGCTGCATCGATCTCGACGATACGGATGTTGCTGCGTCGCGCCAGCGGGTAGAGCGGGTCGTCACGCCAGATCGAACGCACACCGATCACTGCGTCGGCCTGCTGGGCGGCCTTGGCCAGGCTGGCACCACCACGGCTGCTGAAGTACGACGGCTGGCGGCTGGCCGGCAAGTTGGCGGGCGCGGCGCGCGTGAGCTGCACGCGGGTGCCGTCGAGCAGGGCGCTGGCCAGGCTGTGGGTCACCGGTAGGGAAGTCAGCACTTGGCTGGCCGAAGCGAGCGCGGGCAGGCTGGCCAGAGCGATGGCCAGGGCCAGGTGTTTGAGTTTCATGCCGGGTTTCCTTGCAGACGTGGGACGAGGGCGCGGGCCAGCGCGGCGAGGGCGAAGCAGATACCGGCCACCAGAATGATCGCGGCGCCCGAAGGCATCGGCAGGTCAAGCATGATGGGCAGCAGGATGCCGAGCAGTGTGCTCAGGCTGGCAATCAGCACCGACACGAAGAAAAACCCCTTCAGCGACTGGCTGACCAGGCGCGCCGCCGCTGCCGGGATCACCAGCAGGGCGCCGACCAGAATCGCCCCGATCACCTTCACCGAAGCCACTGTGACCAAGGTCACCAGCACCACGAACAGGTAGTCCAGCGTCTTCACCGCCACCCCACGCACCGCCGCCAGTTGCGGGTTGAAGCTGGCCAGCATGATGCGGTTGTACAGCGGCAGGGCCATTGCCAGCACCAGCATCGCGACGATGCCCAGCACCAGCAGGTCCTGGGCGCTGACCGTCAGTACCGAGCCGAACAGCACATTTTCGAGAATATGCACGTTGATCTTGCCGGCGAGCATCAACAGCAGGCTGGCGCCAAGGGCCAGCGACACGGAAAGGAACACGCCGATCAGCGTGTCCGGTGCCAGCCCGGTGCGGTTGCGCAGGAAGTTGAGCAGGATGCCGAACAGCAGGCAGTAGCCGAACAGGCTGCCATAGGGGCCGGTATAGGGCTCGCCGAGCAGGATGCCGATGGCGACCCCGGTCAGCGCGGCATGGCCGACCGCTTCCGAGAAGAAGGCAAAGCGCTTGACCACCACCAGGGTGCCGAGGCCGCCCAGCACCGGGCCGATCATCAGGCCGGCCAACAAGGCATTGATCACGAAACCGTAGGCCAGCGCCTGCGGCAGGTAGCCAGCGTCGGCCCAAGCCTGGACCAGCTGGCGGAAGGCTTCGAAGCTCATCGGGCAAGGCTCTCGCTGCGAGGGTGGACAGAGAACAGGCCAAGCAGGCGCTCCGGCGTCAGCGCCTGGGCCGGCGGGGCGTCGAACAGCACCTGGCGGTTCAGGCCGGTGACCCGGTCGGCCAGGCGCAGCACGGCCTCCAGATCATGCTCGATCCACAACACGGTGGTGCCGGCCTGGCGCCAGCCTTGCAGCAGTTGTTCGAACACCTGGATGCCGGCTTCGTCGAGCGCCGACATCGGCTCGTCGAGCACCAGCAGTTGCGGGTCCGGTATCAAGCCCTGGGCGAGCAGCACGCGCTGCCGCTCGCCACCGGACAACGCGCCCATGCGCCGCTTGCGCTTGGCGAGCATGCCGACCCGCGCCAGCGCCGCATCGATCGCCGGCTGCACGCGCCGCGACAAGCCGAGGAACGCCGGGCGCCGCTGACACATGGCCGCCATGAAGTCGTCCACGGTCATCGGCAGCCCGCGGTCGAACTCCAGCGCCTGCGGCACATAGCCGATCACCTGCTGCGCGCCTGGCCAGTGCAGGGTCAGCTGGCCCTGGTGCGGCATCTGCCCAAGCAAGGTCTTGATCAGCGAACTCTTGCCGCCGCCATTGGGCCCGACGATAGCGTGCACGCTGCCTGCGGCCACGCTGAACTGCACCTGGTCGAGAATGCGTGTGCGGCCCAGGGTCAGGTCGATGCCGGCAAATTCGATGCACGGGCCAGCGGGTGCGATGAGGTGCGCGGCAGCGGTCATGCGCGGTTCTCCTGGATGGCGCGGACCACGGTGTCGAGGTTGCGCTTCATTTCCACTTCGTATTTGTCCTGGGTGTACTCGCCATAGGAAATGTGCGTCAGCGGGTACAGGCGCACGCCGGCTTCACGCTGGATGGTCTCGACATAGGCCGAAGGGAAGTCCATCTCCGAGAAAATCACCTTCACATCCAGCGCCTTGAGCTGGTCGATGGTCTTTTTCAGCTGCGCCGGGCTGGGTTCGATGCCGTGGGCGGGCTCGACCACGGCGGTCACTTCCAGGCCGAAGTCACGCACCAGGTAGTCGTAGGCGGCATGGATGGTGGCCACGCGGAAGGTGGCGCTGGGGGCTTCGCTGACCTTGGCCAGGGCTTCGGCACGCAAGGCGCGCAGGCGCTTGGCATAGGCACGGGCGTTCTGCGTGTAGAGCCTGGCGTTGTCCGGGTCGAGCTTGCCGAGCGCTCGGGCGATGTTGTTGACCTGGGCGATGGTGGTGCTGATCGACAGGAAGGTATGCGGGTTGACCACCTTGCCGGCGCCACGCGCGGCGATCCCGGTGGCGGCCAGCAGCGGTACGTTCTGGTTGGCTTCGATGGTCTGGATGCCGGGCTTTTCGCTGGCGGCGATCATGCGGTCGGCGAAGTCGTCATGGCCCACGCCATTGAGCACCACCACGTCCAGCGTGCCGATGCGCTTGATGTCTTCGGCGCGGGGTTCATAGGCATGCGGGTTGAAACCCGCCGGAATCAGCGGCACCACTTCGGCCTTGTCGCCGACGATGTTGCTGACGTAGCTGTAATAGGGGTGCAGGGTGATGCCGATGCGCAGGGGCTTGCCGGTATCGGCCAGGGCCAGCGCCGGCAGGGCGCAGGCCAGGAGCAGGGCGAGGGCTTTGCGGAACATGGGGAATCCTTGGGTTCAATGACGGTGTTCGCGGGTGACCCCGGCGTCGTAGTGGCTGACCACCTGCTGCCAGCCGGCGGCGATCAGTGCGGCCTGGCCGAGGTCGTCGGGAAGCACGGCGGCGCTGTCGCGGCGCAGCCACACGTCGACCTCGGTGCTGCCAGCGTCGGGCAGGATCAGCAGGAAACTGCCGGCCACCTGCGGCGCCTGGCTGCGGCCCAGGTAGGCGCCAGTCGCCAGCCACTGCCACTGGTGGTTGCCACGGCGCTGGCTGCCGGCATCGGCCACGAACGGTGGCAGGCCTTGCTCGGCCAGTGCCGCAACGCTGGGCGTGGCGGCGCTTTCCTGTCGAAGCAGTTGTATCTCGTCGAACGCCACGCGCAGGTCGGTGTAGATGCCTTGTTCGGCCGCGCTCAGGTCGCGGCGTGCGTCGATCTGGTGGCTGGCGATGGCCTGCTCGTCCTCGCGCTCGCCGCGCAGCAGCACGACGCTGGCGGCGAGGGCAACGATCAACAGGCTGGCCAGCAGCACATAGAGGGTTTCGTGCCCGGCGCCGGCCGGGCGCACCACTTGGGCCTGGCTCATGGCTGGACGGCTCATGGTTGCGCGATGTCGGCGTGGTCGACTTCCACGACGTGGCCAGGCCCTGCGTCGAACAGCACGTAGAACTCGCCGTCGGGGCGTTTGAAGGTCAGGCTCGAATCGTCACCGAGCTTGCCACCGACCAGCACCTGCTCGTCGTAGCCGATCACGTCGAGGGTCACCCCGGGCGCGCCGCTGCCATCGGAAAACCCGCCGGTGCATTTCACCTGGCCACCGGCCACCTCCTCGCATTCGCACATCGGGTTGTGGGCCAGGGCCGGGCTTGCAGCCAGTACCAGCCAGGGCAGGGCGAGCCTGTGCATGAGGTGTTTCATGGTTTGCCTCCTTGTTTTTCGAGCCAGGCCACGGTGGCTGGCGAAGCCTTGGCCAGGGGGACCGAGGCCTGGTGCAGGCTGCCGTCCCAGCCTTCGAGGGTGATCCAGACCTGTGCGTCGGCGCCGGTGCGCGGCGGTATGGGCAGGTTGGTGACCATGCGGTATGGCGCGCCGAAGAAGATGGTGCCTGCGGCACGCAGGCTGCGCGGCTTGCCGATGCGCAGGTAGACCGCCTTGACGTCATTCACGCAGGCCTTGCACAGCGCCGCGTTGAACAGCTTGAAGTGGCCCGCGGGGCCATCGGCGCGCGGGGCTTCGTTGCGCAGCTCGGCGAGGTCCAGGCTGTATGGGCCGACCTGTATGCCGTGGATCGGGTTGGCACCGAGCCCGGCGTCACCACGGAACAACCTGACATCGGCGAAGTACTTGGGCATGAAACCCAGGGGAATGAGGATCAGCAGGATGTTCAGGTGAAAGCGCCACTTCAGCCACCCTTGCCTGAGTGGCCGGCCAGGCAGGGTTCGGGCACGGCTCATGGGCGCACCTCCAGCGTGGTTTCGCGGCGTGTGCCGTGCGCTGTGCGCTCGCTGCGCTTGAGCGCGGCGGCGGTGGCCTGGGCGGTGCGTTTGGTCCAGATCAGCAGCCCACTGAACACCATCAGGGTCAGGATCAGGCCGAAGAAGAACCAGATCAGCTTGATCGGCAGGCCACCGAAGTCGCCCGTGTGCAGCGGGCGCATGGACTCGGTGACGAACTCCAGGGCCGAGCGGTCGCTGAGCAGGAACTGGCTGTCGACCTGGCGTGTATACGGGTTGACCGACGCACTCTGGAACATCAGCGGGTACCAGCCACGCCCGCCCATTTCGATGTGGCTGTAGGCGGTAGCCGGCAGCGAGATTGAGGTGATCTCCAGGCTGGGGATGGCCAGGCCGGCAATGCGTGCGGCCTCGTCCAGGTCGATGCGTGGCGCCGGGCTGCCGTCGACGGTCTGCGGCACCTGCTCGCGGGCGATCACCGGCACGACGGGCTCACTGGAAATAGTGATCTGGTTGTCGAACAGGATCGCCCGGATCAGGAACCAGATGCTGGTGATGGCAATGACCGCGATGAACCAGATCGACCAGACCCCGGCCAGGCGGTGCAGGTCGCCCCAGAAGATGCGCGAGCCATGGCCGGTGCGTACCGGCTTGAAGAACCCTTTCCAGAATTTCTTGTACACCACCAGGCCCGTTACCAGCGACGCGAGCATTGGCAGGCCGAGCATCGACACCAGGTACCAGCCCCAGCTGAAGCCATTGGTGAACGGCACCAGCCACCAGCCGTGCAGGGCCCGGGTGAAGGCTTCGAAGTTGAAGTCCGGCATCTTGCCCTGAATGGCCCCGGTATAGGGGTTGACGTAGAGCATCGGGCTGGAGCCATCGGCGTAAGTGACCTGCGCCGTCAGCGCGAAGTGCGCGCCATCGGGCTGGCTGAGCGAGTTGACGGCCATGTCTGGTTCGGCCTTGTGCAGGGCATCGAGCACTTGCTGGAAGCTCAGGCGTTCGGCGTTGTCGTCAGGCTTGCTGGCACGCACGTCGGGGTTGGCCAGCCAGACGATTTCCTGGCTGACCACGGCCAGCATGCCGGTAAAGCAGACGATCAGCACGAAGAACCAGATCGGCAGGGCGAGCCAGCTGTGCACCAGGAACCACAGCTTGGACTTGGATTTTTTCGGTGATTTGGCCATCGGTCAGTCTTCTGAAAAAGGGGCGAGCACAGGCCCGACCAAAAAAGGGCTGTTGTTCAAAAGACGAATGAGAATGAAAATCCTGACGAATTAAATGCAAGCAAATGTTTCGCAGGGCACACGCGCCGATAGGGCGCTGGTGGCGCCCTGTCGGTTGGGTAGCAGCGCCAGTCAGGCGCTGGTCAGGGCAACGGCAGGTTGTGCCTTGCCCTGCTGGCGTGCCAGGTCGTGGTACAGCGCCTGGCCGATCTCGGCGGCACGGGAGGGCAGCACCGACAGCAAGGTGTCGCTGAGGCCATGGCTGTTCTCGCAGAAGCCTTGCAGGTAGACCGAGGCCTGCAGGTCGGGGCTGGCCAATACCCGGTAGTTGCGGTCGACGCTGAAGTCTTCCAGGTAGTCGGCCAGCGGGGCGAGCAGGTCGCGGTGCGAGCGGCGTTCGTAGCCGGTGGCGAGTATTACCGCGTCGTAGCGGTGGGTCTGCTGCTGGCCGGTGGCCAGGTCGCGCAGGGTCAGTTCGATGCCGTCGCGGGTGGCCACTACGGCTTCCACCTGGCGGCGGCACAGCACGTTGTGGCGGAACTGGTGGGCGACCTTCTGCCGGTAGAGGATGCCGTAGATGCGCTCGATCAGGTCGAGGTCGACCACCGAATAGTTGGTGTTGTGGTATTCGCCGAGCAGCTTGGCGCGTTGATCGGCCGGCTCGTTGTAGACCAGGTCGGTGTAGTCGGGGGCGAAGATCTCGTTGACGAACGGGCTGTCGTCGGCCGGCTTGAGGGCGGAGCCGCGCAGCACCATGTCGACCTTGACCGACGGGTAGCTGTCATTGAGGTCGATGAAGGCCTCGGCGGCGCTCTGGCCCGAGCCGATCACGGCAATGCGCATCGGCTTGCCGGCCGTGCAGGGTAGCTTGTTCAGGCTGCTCAGGTACTGGGAATGGTGGAAAACCCGCGGATCATCCTTGAACGCGCTGAATTTTTCGGGGATTTTCGGCGTGCCGCCGCTGCCTACCACCACCGAGCGCGTCCGACGGCTGAATTCGCGGCCTTGCCCGTCGCGTGATACCAGGCGCAGGTGCTCGACACGGCCTGCCTTCACTTCAGGTTCGATGCGCAGCACTTCTTCGCCATACACCGCCTGGGCGGCGAAGTGCTCGGCGGCCCAGCGCAGGTAGTCGTTGTACTCCAGGCGGCAGGGGTAGAAGGTGCCGAGGTTGATGAAGTCTGCCAGGCGCTGCTTCTGGTGCAGGTAGTTGACGAAGCTGTAGGGGCTGGTCGGGTTGCGCAGCGAGACCAGGTCCTTGAGGAACGAGATCTGCAGTTCGCTCTGGGTGGCGAGGGTTTCGCCGTGCCAGCGGTATTCCTTCTGCTTGTCGATGAACAGCGCATCGAGGGCGTGGCCCTGGCTCTGGGCAAGCTCTTCCAGGGCGATGGCCAGGGCCAGGTTGGACGGGCCGAAGCCAACGCCGATCAGGTCCTTGATAGTTTCCGGGTGTGCAGACTGGCTCATGGCTGCGGTTCCATAATGGGTCGAATGTGGGCGCATGCCGGGGCTCCGGCGCTTGTACATTGGGTGGAACGAGCCAGCGCTGGGTGAATTTACTGCCCGCAAGCGTGCCTGCGGCCAGCCGGGCCTAAAGGCTTGCCGCTTTCGGCCGATACGCAGGTCAACTCAAGGACCCTTTGCAAGGCAAGGAGAAACACATGGTAGGTATCGCGGCAGTCAGCATCGGCAACACCTCGGCCCAGGCCGGCAGCGCTTCGCAGGCCAGCGACACGGAAAAGACTGAATCGGGCAGCTCGACGCTGCAGGTCGACACCTCGAAGCTGCGTGGCGACGGCCAGGCCAAGGGCGCCGAGGGTGCGCAAGGCAGCAGTGGCAGTGACGAGCCCTCGCACATCAAGCAGTTGCGCGAGATGATCAAGAAACTGCAGAAGCAGTTGGCCGATGAACAGAAACAGCTGGCCATCCTGATGGCGCAGAAAACCGACGAAACCAGCAAGTTGGCGGCAGTCACGGCCAAGCAGGCCAGCATCGCCACCCTCAGTGGCGAGATCATGACGGCCACCGCGCAACTGCTGGAAGCGTTGCAGAAGTCGGGCGGCAGCAGTGCCGGCGGCATGGTCGATACCCAGGCCTGAACAGCCTGAACGGGCCTCATCGCCGGCAAGCCGGGGATGAGGCTGACAAGGCCTGCCGTCAGTCCGACGCCAGGCGCCCCTTGCCGTGCTTGTCGGTCTTGTATTGCATGGCCACGGCCGGTGCCGGCTTGGTCGCGCCGGTCTCCAGCCACTGACGCATGCGGGTGGCGTCGGCGAAGTGGGTGTACTTGCCGAAGGCATCGAGGATCACCATGGCCACCGGGCGGTTGTCCATCCTGGTCAGCAGCACCAGGCAATGGCCGGCTTCATTGGTGAAACCGGTCTTGGTCAGCTTGATGTCCCAGTTGCTCTTGTTCACCAGGTGGTCGGTGTTGCGGAAGCCCAAGGTGTAGTTGGGCTTGCGGAAGGCCACGGTCTTCTCGCGGGTGGTCGACAGCTCGCTCAGCATCGGGTACTTGCGCGCGGCCATCAGCAGCTTGGACAGGTCACGGGCGGTGGAGACGTTCTGCGTCGACAGGCCGGTCGGTTCGACATAACGGGTGTGCGCCATGCCCAGGCTGCGGGCCTTGGCGTTCATCGCCTTGATGAAGGCCGGGTAGCCCCCTGGGTAGTGGTTGGCCAGGGTGGTCGCGGCACGGTTTTCCGACGACATCAGGGTAATCAGCAGGGTTTCCCGGCGATTCAGCTCGCTCCCCAGGCGAACGCGCGAATACACGCCTTTCATGTCCGGGTTGTTGGCGATGGTCATGGTGAGCATCTCATCCATGGGCAGCTTGGCATCCAGCACCACCATCGCCGTCATCAGTTTGGTCACCGAGGCAATGGGCACCACCCGGTCGGCGTGGCTCGAATACAGTTCCTGGTTGGTGTTCAGGTCGATCAGCAGGGCGCTGCCAGACGCCAGGTGCAGTTTGGACGGGTCGCGTTGGACCTGGGCCGGGGGTTGTGCAGCAGCGGTCGACGGAAGGGTCGCAGTACCTGTGAGCAACAGCAGCAGGCTGAGGATGGACAGGGATGTTTTCACGTTGAGGCTCACTAAAAGTTGGTATGTCGTTGGCTGTGCAAGGGTTTTCCCCCAAAAAACCGCTGCATTGTGGAGTATGGCCGAAGTGCTGTCGATTGCTCGTTGAGCCGACCCCGCGAAATGAAAAAAGCTTCATGCTGTATCGGTTTTCCTGCCGCCACTCGTCGGTTCGCCGGGGCAAAAAAAGACCCGCCAGGTAGCGGGTCGGAAGGGACGTAGGGAGCAACGCGCAACAAAATCAGGTCAAGCGATCAGGCAGTCGGCCTGGAGCTGTTCAGCCAGGGCCTGCGCCGAGGCGCGAGTAGCCAGCGGGCCGCTGACGGCCTCGCCATTGCTTACCAGGTACCAGCAGGCCAGCAGGCCTTGCTCACGCAGTGTGACGGGGACAGCAGTGCCGACGACGGACATGATCTGAATAGTGGCCATGGGGACCTCCTGTGAAACATGTGCCCACCTTACGCAGCCGCCGGCACGGTTTGAAATCAACATGCTCAATAGTGCTCATCAGTTTTTTCAACGGTCACCAGCGTGGCGGGCCGTAATACACCGGTGGCGGCCCGTAGTAGGGGCGGTACGCTGGCGGTGGCGGCGCCGGTACGTAGTACGGTTGGTAATACACTGGCTGCGGCGGAGCCTGGACATAGACGGGCGGTGGCCCATAGTAGGCGGGCTGGCGTTCGACATAGACGGTGCGGTCGTGGCCACCGTATACCGTCGCCCCGACCACGGCCCCGACCACGGCAGCGCCGAGCAGTGGGCCTGGGCCATACCAGCCATGGCCGCCGCCACCGTGGGCAGAGGCTTGCCCGCTGATGGCCAGGGCACCGACCAGCAGGGCGATTCCGGGGAGATGACGGATCATGAGACTTCCTCGCGAGGTAACCCCACGCTTGGGGCCCTGATAGTATGAATCCGGTCTCTGTCAGCCGAGCACAGGGAAACGGTAAAGGTTGTGTAAGGGGCGACCAGCGGCTGCGTCTGGTAGGCTGAACAAACGATTCAGTCAGCAAAGAGGAGCCGTTCATGGCGACAACTCCCAGCAGAGATACCGTGCTGTGCATTTCCCTGGCCGGGCGGCCTGGCACCTTCGGCGTGCGCTTTCATAATCACCTCTACCAGCAGCTCGGGCTCGATTACTACTACAAGGCCATGACCACCGACGACCTGCCGGCAGCGGTTGCAGGCATTCGCGCGCTGGGGATTCGCGGTTGTGGCGTGTCGATGCCGTACAAGGAGGCCTGCATGGCGCTGGTGGATGAGATCGACCCGTCGGCGGCGGCGATCGAGTCGGTCAATACCCTGGTCAACGACGGCGGCCATCTGAAGGCCTATAACACCGATTACCTGGCGGTGCGGCAACTGCTCGAAGAGCACGAGGTCGACCCCGCCACCGCGTTCGCCCTGCGTGGCAGTGGCGGCATGGCCAAGGCCGTGGCCAGTGCCTTGCGCGATGCCGGGTTCCGCGAAGGCCTCATTGTCGCCCGCAACGAGCAGGCCGGTCGGCAGCTGGCGGATGTCTGTGGCTATCGCTGGGTGGCCGAGCTGGGTGACCTGTGCCCGCCGATGCTGGTGAACGTGACACCGATCGGCATGGCTGACGGGCCAGAGGCCCAAGCGCTGGCGTTCAGCGAGAATGCCATTGCGGCGGCCGAGCGGGTGTTCGACGTGGTGGCGATGCCGGCGCGCACGCCATTGATCCAGCGCGCCGAGGCACTGGGCAAGCCGGTGATCACCGGGCTGGAAGTGATCGCGTTGCAGGCATTGGAGCAGTTTGTGCTGTACACCGGGGTGCGGCCCAGCCGTGAACAGGCCGAAGCGGCGGTAGCTTATGCACGCGCCGCTCCTGCACCCAAATGACCTGCTGGGTCAGAAGGCCTTGTGCCCTTTGTCCAGTTGCATGTCCACCAGTGCCCGGCCATGGGCCAGCGACACATGCTGCGCATTCTCGAGGTCCGAGAAGAACTTCATGGGCATGGACAGGCGCTTGCTGGTATGCCCCTGTGGGTCAGTGATCAGGCAACCGGCGGCATAGGGCAGGGGGGAGTCGGGGTGGGGCATCACGCTGGCGGTGATGGTGTGGTTGCGGTATTCACAGTGAAGAGATTGCATCGTCCTTTACCTCGCTGTGGTATGTGAAGCGTTACCTTCATATACCACAGCAAGGGGCCGGCGGTTCCCGGCCCGACGAGCGCGAACCGAAGGCGGTCAGCCCTTCAGTTCGGCTGGCTGGATCACTTCTACCCAGTAACCGTCCGGGTCCTTGATGAAAGCCAGGTGGTTCATGCGGCCATCTTGCAGGCGCTTCTGGAACGGCACGCCGAGGGCTTCGAAACGGGCGCAGGCTTCACGCACGTCCGGCACCGAGATGCAGATGTGGCCAAAGCCGCGTGGGTCGGTGTTGCCGTTGTGATAGGCAAACGCCGGGTCGTTTTCGGTGCCGTGGTTGTGGGTCAGTTCCAGCACGCCCGGGATCGACTTCATCCACTGGTGGCGGGCGGCGTCGTCGGCGGGGATCTGTGCCGGGTCGACCAGAGCCAGGAAATACAGGCTGAAGGCCGCTTCGGGGAAGTCGCGTTTGTCGACCAGGCGGAAGCCCAGCACACGGGTGTAGAAGTCCAGCGACTTCTCGATATCCTTGACCCGCAGCATGGTGTGGTTGAAGACGAACTGGGCGGTGGCAGCGTCTGGCTGCGCGGTGACGCCAGGCAGGGTTTGCAGATCGTGCAGGCTCATGGGGACTCCAGAGACGGGGCTGGCAATCAGGTGCCAGCGAAACAGACAGGAGGCCATGATACGGCAGTGAAGCGTTTGCGCAAATAAAAGCGCCCTGCTCGGGGTGAGCAGGGCGCCGGAATTAGAGGCCCGCATGTGCGGGCGCGTGATGGGGTCGCTAGTCCTTTAGCTGTCTTGATACTGCTGCAGCCGTTGTGAAAAAAGTGTGAAGTGGGTGTTGACGTTTCATCAGCGAACCCAGCTTTCCACGGTAGCGGCCCCATACTGTTCTTTCCACGCCTTGAGGCCGCGGTGGTTGCCACCTTTGGTCTCGATCAGCTCGCCGGTGTGCGGGTTTTCATAGACTTTCACCACGCGCGGGCGGCGCTGCTGTTTCGGCGCGCTGGCCGTGCCACGGGTAACCGCCTTCGGGTCGAGGATGGCGATGATATCGCGCAGACTTTTGTCATAGCTTTTCATCAGGCCGACTAGTTTCTGCTCGAATTCGATTTCGCGTTTGAGGCCGGCATCCTTTTTCAGCGCCTCCAGTTGCGCCATTTGTTCCTGGAGCGCTTTCTCGGCAGCACGAAACTCTGCAAGTCTGGACACTGTAATCACTCCTGTACGTCTTCGTGGCAGGGCGTGACGAACATTGACAAGGACTAAACGCCAGCCACGCGGGTGGGTAAAACTGTTCGCTGACATCGAGTGTAGACACTTGCAGGAATTCGGTAAACCGCAAACTTTTTATAAGTAATCGGGAACTTTCCAAGTTTTCCGGGCGGTAATGCAGTGGTTTTTCGATGGCTCTTCGTGGGGTTCTAGACCATGGTCCAATACCGCGTCGCAGCGCGCTTGGGCGATCATTTCAGATGATGGCCGACGCATGTTCGGCCGCGACGCATTCGCGTGGCGCAGGTGCGTCACAATTTGTTTTTTCGCCTTTCTCTGGATGTTCCCTCGCATGTTTTCCCCCCTCCCTCTCGCCCCCGGGCGCCGTGTTGCCGGCGTGTTCCTGTTGTGCACCGGTGCGCATGCCCAGGCTGCCGGTTTTGTTGAAGACGCTAATGCCAAGGTTGAAGCACGCACCGTCTATTTCAACCGGGATTTTCGTGATGGCCACAGCAGTTCCAGCCAGGGCGCGTCAAAACGCGAAGAGTGGGCGCAAGGCTTCATTCTCAATGTGCAGTCGGGTTATACCCAAGGGCCCGTCGGCTTTGGCGTTGATGCATTGGGTATGTTAGGCATCAAGCTCGATTCCAGCCCGGCCGACAGTAACAGTGGTTTGTTGCCTTCCTCCGGCCACGATCCACGGCACTCGGCCGATCAATACGCGAAGATGGGCCTGGCGGCCAAGGTCAAGGTTTCCAACACGGTGCTGAAGTATGGCTCGATGATGCCGGACGTGCCGTTGTTGAAGTACAACGATGGTCGCCTGCTGCCGACGATGTTCCAGGGTGCGATGCTCACCTCCGAAGAACTGCACGACCTGAAGTTCACCCTGGCCCGCCTGGACAAGTACACGGCGCGTGATTCCACCGATCGCCAGGATATTCGCGTGCATTGCAAGAACAAACGCTATGCCTGCGATATCGAAGCCGACCACTTTGACCTGGCCGGCCTGGACTATCGCTTCAACGACCGGTTCAGTGCCCAGTATCAGGTCGCCAAGCTGGAAAACATCTACCGCCAGCACTTCCTTGGCCTGGTCGCCAGCCAGCCGCTCGCGGTTGGCAGCCTGTCGGCGGACCTGCGGCTGATCAAGAGCGATGACATTGGCAATGCCCGCGCCGGCGAGATCGACCACCGCGCCTTCAGCGGCATGCTCGCTTACAGCCTGGGTGGGCACAAGGTCAGCGCCGGCTGGCAGCGCATGTATGGCGAAAGTGCCATGCCGTACCTCGATGGCAGTAACCCGTACCTGGTCAACTACGCCCAGGTCAACGACTTCGCCGCCGCCCAGGAGCGTTCCTGGCAACTGCGTTACGACTATGACTTCAAAGCCCTCGGCGTGCCCGGCCTGAGCTTCTTCACCCGCTACATCAATGGCGACCACATCAAGGTCCCGGGCAGCACTGCCGAAGGCAAGGAATGGGAGCGTGACACCGAGCTCAAGTACCAGGTGCAGAGCGGCACCTTCAAGGATGTCAGTGTGCGCCTGCGTAACTCCACGTACCGCAGCAACTACGAGCGGTGGGCGCGGGACATGGACGAGACGCGGGTGATCGTCAGCTATAACTTCTCTATCTTCTGAGTAGACAGGCTGGGCGCGGTCATGAAAGACCTTCTGTTGATCGGCATCGGCCCGGGCGACCCGCGGCAGGTTACCGTCGAGGCGGTCGAGGCACTGCGTCGTGCCAGCGTGTTCTTCGTGCTCGACAAGGGCCCCGGCAAGGGTGAGCTGGTCCGCATGCGCAAGGCGATCCTCGAGCGCTATCGGCCCGAGGGCGGCTACCGCCTGGTGCAGGTGGCGGACCCGCGGCGCGATGCCGAGGCGGACGATTACCCAAGCGCTGTGCACGACTGGCATCGCCAGCGTGCCACGCTGTATGCCCGGTTGATCAGCGAAGAGCTGGGCGCCGAGGATATTGGCGCCTTTTTGCTGTGGGGCGAGCCGGGGCTCTACGACAGTACCTTGCGCATGCTTGACCTGGTTCGCGAACGCGGCGTGGCGCTGCGCTTGCAGGTGATTCCGGGTATCAGCAGTGTGCAGGCCCTGGCGGCGCGGCACCAGATCCCGCTCAACCGCATAGGCGAGCCGCTGACCGTACTGCCAGGGCGACGCCTGGCAGAGCAGGGGCAGGTGGACAATGTGGTGGTGATGCTCGACGGGCAATGTGCATTTGCCGCGCTGGAGGACCCGGCGCTGGTGATCTACTGGGGCGCTTACCTGGGTACTGAGGATGAAGTGCTGATCGCTGGGCCTTTGCTGGCCGTGAAGGCGCGGATACTGGAAATGCGTGAGCGGGAGCGGGCGCGCAAGGGGTGGATCATGGATACCTACCTGTTGCGGCGGGAGCTGTGAGGTAGGGTGGCTGTACCGGCCTCTTCGCGGCTGAAGCCGGCCACAGGGATATCACAGGCCATGGGACTTGCAGCGTACCGGTGGGAGCGGCTCAGCCGCGAAGCAGGCGCTGACGGCTTCAAGGCGTACCGAGAATCTGCACCACCGTGTCGCGTAGCTGGTCGATGGTGAACGGCTTGCCGATCATGTGCATGCCCTGCGGCACGTCGAAACTCTCGGCATAGCCACTGGCAAACAGCACCGGCAGCGTCGGCCGCATGGCACGGGCCTCGGCTGCCAATGCTTCGCCGCGCATATCCGGCAGGCCGACGTCGGTCACCAGCAGGGCCAGTTGCTGGCTGTCGTCCTCGATCACCTTCAGCGCCGCCGTGGCATTTTCCGCTTCAATGGTGCTGTAGCCTAATTCGTCGAGCACTTCGACCATCAGCATACGTACGATGTCGTCGTCTTCGACTACCAGAAGGTGCATGGTTGGTTTCCTGTTGAAAAAGGCATGTCCCTACTCTGTGCGCCAGGCAGTGACAGAAGTTCCCGAGGATACCGGACTGTTGCACATCGATGGAACGATTCTCACACGCAGCCTTCAAATACTGGCTAAATGCCCTGCCGAGGCGGCCCAAGCGGGTTAGACTCGCTTGTTGACCGGTGAGCGCAGCGGCAGACAACTACAGGCTTGAGCCGCCACACTTTTCCAATGGACTTTTTTCGCGCGGGCGTTTTCAGATGATTCAAGCAGCCTCGATGGACCAGCAGAGCTTCCGCAAGCTGTTGAGCCGCAATATCGGCTTACCCCTGGGGGTGGGTCTGCTCGGCGCCGTGGCCTTTGTCGCGGTGATCAACTACCTGCTTTCGGCCATGCAGTGGGTCGAGCACACCGATCGGGTGATTGGCAATGCCAACGAGACGGTCAAGCTGTCGATCGACATGGAAACCGGCATGCGCGGTTTCCTGATCACCGGTGACGAACGCTTCCTCGACCCCTACGAGGTGGCCAAGCCACGTATCCTGGGCAGCCTGCAGAGCCTGCGCGGCATGGTCGAGGACAACCCGCAGCAGGTCGACCGCATCGACCGGTTGATCGCGTTGCAGAGCGCCTGGAACGATTTCGGCAGCGAGATGATCAATCAGCGCCGCAGTGGTGGGGATTACCGTGAGTCGGTGGCCAATGGCCGCGGCAAGCGCATCACCGACGAAATACGCAATCAGTTCGAGAGCCTGATCAACACCGAGCAGCAGTTGCGAATGGCCCGCAACGAGAAGGTCAGCGCGGTCACTGTCACGGCGATTTCCGTCTTCGTGCTGCTCATCGTCGGCCTTAGCGCCTTGCTCGCCTACTTCGGCCGTCGCGATCTGATGGCACTGTCGGATAGCTACAGCGACAACCTGCAGGCCCAGCAGCGCTTCGCCGAGCGCCTGGAGCACCAGGCCTGGCTGCGCAATGGCCAGACACAGCTGTCTGAACAGGTGTTGGGCCAGCTGACCTTGCCGATGCTGGGCGAAAACATCCTGCGTTTCTTCGCCAGCTACCTGGGCAGTGTGGTTGGTGCGCTTTATGTGCGTGACGAGCACGGTCGCCTGGTGCGCGTGGCCAGCTATGGCCTGGGGGCCGAGGAACAGGCCCGCCAGCAGGTGCTGGGTGACCACGACGGCCTGCTGGCCCGTGCTGTGCGCGAAGGGCGCCTGTTGCGCCTGGACAACTTGCCGGACGATTACTACCGCTTCAGCTCCGGCCTTGGCAGCGGTCTGCCGCGCAGCGCGCTGTTGATGCCGGCCATTGACGACGGCCAAATCAATGGCGTGATCGAACTCGGCTTCCTGCGCCCCTTGCAGGAGCGTGACGACGAACTGATGGAGCGCGTGGCTGGCAACCTTGGTATCTCCATCGAAAGCGCTCGCTACCGCCAGCGTCTGCAGGAAGTGCTGGCTGAAACCCAGCAGCTCAACGAGGAACTGCAAGTCCAGCAAGAAGAGCTCAAGACCGCCAACGAAGAGCTCGAAGAGCAATCGCGCGTGCTCAAGGAGTCGCAGGCCCATCTGGAAACCCAGCAGGCCGAACTTGAACAGACCAATGAGCAGTTGTCCGACCGCACCCACGCGCTGGACCGCAAGAACGAGGAACTCAGCCAGGCCCAGGAAGAGCTGAAGGCCCGTGCCGAAGACTTGCAGCGGTCGAGCAAGTACAAGTCCGAATTCCTCGCCAACATGTCCCATGAACTGCGCACGCCGCTGAACAGCTCGCTGATCCTGGCCAAGCTGCTGGCCGAGAACGGCGAGGGCAACCTCAGCGCCGAGCAGGTCAAGTTCGCCGAATCCATCTATTCGGCAGGCAACGACCTGTTGAACCTGATCAACGACATCCTCGACATCGCCAAGGTCGAGGCCGGCAAGCTCGAAGTGCGCCCGGAAAACACTCAGCTCGAACGCCTGGTCGAAGGCCTGCGCGGGATGTTCCTGCCGCTGGCCGAGCACAAGGGCCTGGGCTTCGAGGTGACGGTCGAAGCGCAGGTGCCGGCCACCTTGTTCACCGACCGCCAGCGCCTGGAGCAGATCCTCAAGAACCTGTTGTCCAACGCCATCAAGTTCACCGAGCGTGGCCAGGTCAGCCTGAACATCGGCTACCAGGCTGGCAGCGGCATCATCTTCTCGGTTCGCGACAGCGGCATCGGCATCGCCGCCGACCAGCAACAAGCGATCTTCGGCGCCTTCCATCAGGTCGACGGCACCAGCAACCGCCGTTATGGCGGCACCGGCCTGGGCCTGTCGATCTCCCGTGACCTGGCGCATCTGCTGGGCGGGCAGATCAGCGTCGACAGCAGCCTCGGCCACGGCAGTGTGTTCAGCCTGATCATGCCGGAACGCTACGAGTCGCAGAGCGAGGAGGTCGAACCCTTGAGCTTGCGCCCGGCCGTCGACAGCCTGCCGCCGGCGCCGCCGGTTGCCGCTCCGGCTCTGGCCAAGCGCCCGGCGCCGGCCTTCAGCGATGACCGCGAACGCGCACCGTTCGACAACCGCTGCATCCTGGTGGTCGAGGACGAGCCGAACTTCGCCCGCATTCTCTTCGACCTTGCCCACGAGCTGGGTTACAGCTGCCTGGTCGCGCAGTGCGCCGATGAAGGCTTCGAGCTGGCCGAACAGTACATCCCCGACGCGATCCTGCTGGACATGCGCCTGCCTGACCATTCCGGGCTGACAGTGTTGCAGCGCCTCAAGGAACAGGCCGCCACGCGGCATATCCCGGTGCACATCATTTCGGTCGAAGACCGGGTCGAGGCGGCCATGCACATGGGCGCGGTGGGCTATGCGGTCAAGCCGACCAGCCGCGAAGAGCTCAAGGAAGTGTTCGCCCGCCTGGAAGCCAAGTTGACCCAGAAGCTCAAGCATATCCTGCTGGTGGAGGACGACGACCTGCAGCGCGAGAGCATTGCCCGCCTGATCGGCGACGAGGATGTCGAGATCACCGCCGTGGCCATGGCCCAGGATGCCCTGGCGCTGTTGCGCGAGAACATCTACGACTGCATGATCATCGACCTCAAGCTGCCCGACATGCTAGGCAACGAGCTGCTCAAGCGCATGACTGCCGAGGACATCCGTTCGTTCCCGCCCGTGATCGTCTACACCGGGCGCAACCTCACCCGCGAAGAAGAAGCTGACCTGCTCAAGTATTCGCGCTCGATCATCATCAAGGGCGCGCGCTCGCCGGAGCGCTTGCTCGATGAAGTGACGCTGTTCCTGCACAAAGTCGAATCGCAGCTGTCCCATGAGCGCCAGCGCATGCTCAAGACCGCGCGCAGCCGCGACAAGGTCTTCGAGGGGCGCAAGGTGTTGCTGGTTGACGACGATGTACGCAACATCTTCGCCCTCACCAGCGCCCTGGAGCACAAGGGCGCCATCGTCGAGATCGGCCGCAACGGGCGTGAAGCGATCGAACGCCTGGAACAGAACGATGACATCGACCTGGTGCTGATGGACGTGATGATGCCGGAGATGGACGGTTTCGAGGCCACTCGCCTGATCCGTCAGCAGCCGCGCTGGCGCAAGCTGCCGATCATCGCCGTCACCGCCAAGGCGATGAAGGATGACCAGCAGCGTTGCCTGCAGGCTGGCGCCAATGATTACCTGGCCAAACCGATCGACCTGGACCGCCTGTTCTCGTTGATCCGTGTGTGGCTGCCGCAACTGGAGCGAATTTGACTAGCGAACGCAACACCGACATCGAGATCCGGCTGCTGATCGAGGCGATCTACCTCAAGTACAGCTACGATTTCCGCAACTACTCCGGCGCTTCGATCAAGCGCCGGATCCTCCATGCGCTGCGCCAGTTCGACTGCCTCACGGTGTCGGCGTTGCAGGAACGGGTACTGCACGACCCGGGCATGTTCATGCAGTTGCTGCAGTACCTGACGATCCCGGTCAGCGAGATGTTTCGCGACCCTGGCCACTTCCTGGCCCTGCGCCAGGAGGTGGTGCCGCTGCTGCGCACCTGGCCGTCGATCAAGGTGTGGATCGCAGGCTGCAGCACCGGTGAGGAGGTGTACTCGATGGCCATCCTGCTGCGTGAAGAGGGCCTGCTCGAACGCACCATCATTTACGCCACCGACATCAACCCGCATTCGCTGGACCGCGCCAAGCAAGGCATCTACTCGATGCAGAGCATGCGCGAGTATGAAGAAAACTACCGCCTGGCCGGGGGCCGCCGGGACTTTGCCGAGTACTACACCGCGGCCTACGGCAACGCCATCATGGACAGCAGCCTGCGTGACAACGTGACCTTCGCCGACCACAGCCTGGCCACCGACAGCGTGTTTTCCGAGACCCAGCTGGTGTCGTGCCGCAACGTGCTGATCTACTTCAACAAGGAACTGCAGGACCGCGCCCTCGGGTTGTTCCACGAGTCCTTGTGCCACCGTGGCTTCCTGGTGCTCGGCAGCAAGGAGTCGGTGGATTTTTCGGCCTACAGCGAGCGCTTCGAGCCACTGGTCAAGCCCGAACGGATCTACCGTAAATCATGAACGGCGTGCGCGCGGTGGTCATAGGCGCCTCGGCGGGCGGCGTCACGGCACTGTTCACGGTGCTCGGTGCGTTGCCGGCCGGTTTTGCCATTCCGGTGCTGTGCGTGCTGCACCTGCCAGACGACCGGCACAGCCAGTTGGCCGAGGTGTTGCAGCGGCGCTTGCAGCGGCCGGTGCGCCAGGCTTGCGACAAGGAAGTCATTGCCCCGGGGCAGATCTACGTGGCCGGGCCGAGTTATCACCTGTCGGTGGAAGCTGACTTGAGCCTGTCGCTGAGCCAGGAAGACCCGGTGCATTTTTCGCGCCCGGCCATCGACTTCCTGTTCACCTCGGCGGCCGATGCCTACGGCCCTGGATTACTCGGCGTGCTGCTGACCGGGGCCAACGAAGATGGTGCCGAAGGGCTTGCCTACATCAAGAACAGCGGCGGCCGGACCGTGGTCCAGGATCCCCGCGATGCACAGGTGGCGCTGATGCCGGAGGCCGCACTGGCCCGGCATACGCCCGACCTTATCCTTTCTCTGAGCGGTATCGGGCACTTGCTCGCTACCCTGGAACCCAGCGCATGCTAAGCCACACCACTGCCAAACTGCTGATCGTCGATGACCTGCCGGAAAACCTGCTGGCGCTCGCCGCCCTGATTCAGGGCGAAGACCGCGAGGTCTACCAGGCACAGTCGGCGGAAGCGGCCTTGTCGCTGATGCTCGAACACGAGTTCGCCCTGGCCATTCTCGACGTGCAGATGCCCGGCATGAATGGCTTCGAACTGGCCGAGCTGATGCGCGGCACGGAAAAGACCCGCAACATCCCGATCGTCTTCGTCTCGGCTGCCGCGCGTGAAATGAACTATGCCTTCAAAGGCTACGAGAGCGGTGCAGTGGATTTCCTGCACAAGCCACTCGACACCCTGGCGGTGAAGAGCAAGGTGTCGGTGTTCGTCGACCTGTACCGCCAGCGCAAGGTGCTCGACCGGCAGCTGCAGGCGCTCGAGCGCAGCCGCCAGGAGCAGGAACTGCTGCTGGGCCAGTTGCAGGTAGCACGAGGTGAGCTGGAGCATGCGGTGCGTATGCGCGACGACTTCATGTCGATCGTTGCCCACGAGGTGCGCACGCCGCTCAACGGCCTGATCCTGGAAACCCAGCTGCGCAGGATGCACCTGGCCCGTGGCAATCTCGAGGCATTCAGCGCCGACAAACTGCAGGCCATGGTCGAGCGCGACGAGCGCCAGATCAACAGCCTGATCCGCCTGATCGAGGACATGCTCGACGTGTCGCGCATTCGCACCGGCAAGCTGTCGCTGCGGCCCAGGGTGTTCGACCTGAGCCAGTTGGTACGCGGCCTGGTAGAAAACTTCTCGGCCCAGGCCACGGCACTGGAGACCACCATCGAGCTACTGCGGTGTGAACCGTTGACGGGGGAGTGGGACGAATTCCGGATTGAGCAAGTCCTGGCCAACCTGTTGTCGAATGCGTTGCGTTACGGCGAGCGACGGCCGGTCCACGTGCAGGTGTTCGAGTGCGATGGCATGGCAGCGGTGCAGGTTCGCGATCACGGCATCGGCATCAGCGCCAGCAACCAGCAACGGATCTTTCAGCAGTTCGAGCGTGTGGCCACCCAGCAAGCCAGCAATGGATTGGGGCTGGGCCTGTATATCTCGGAGCAGATCGTCCAGGCCCATGGCGGGCAGATTCAGGTACAAAGCGATGTCGGCAAAGGCTCCACGTTCACCTTGCTGTTGCCGCTGGCAGGGGTGAACGAACAAAACGACCAGGTGCGGGCAACCTCCGCGTAAGCCTGAGGTCACATTGGCCAACGGCAAGTATTCAAGGCGTTGACATGAGTGAAGATGCACAAGATGTAGTGTTGGTGGTCGAGGATGAACCGGCAATCCGGATGATCCTGCGCGACTACCTGGCGGGTGAGGGCTACCACGTGCTGGTGGCCGAGGACGGTGAACAGGCGTTCGCCATTCTGGCGAGCAAGCCGCACCTGGACCTGATGGTGACCGACTTCCGCTTGCCGGGTGGCATTTCCGGGGTGGACATTGCCGAACCTGCGGTGAAGCTGCGGCCAGACCTGAAGGTGATCTTCATCAGTGGCTACCCGGCCGAGATTCTCGAATCCGGCAGCCCGATCGCGCGCAAGGCGCCGATCCTGGCCAAGCCATTCGACCTCGATACCCTGCACGAGCAGATCCAGGCCCTGTTGCGTTGACCCGTGCCGGCCTTTTCGCGGGTAAACCCGCGAAGAGGCCGGCACAGGTTAACCCAAGGTCCGCTCGATCCCGCCCACCAGCAGGCTCTCCATCAGCCCCAGCCCCTGTTCCTCGGGCAAGCCCTTGAGCATCCCCGGCAACTGGTTCAGCAGCGTCGCCACGACATGCGCCGTCGCCACCAACGCCTCGCCCTGCAACGTCGCCCGCGGTGCGATCAGGCGCAGCAACCCCGCCTCATAGCGCTTGCGCAGCAACCCCAGGCGCGCCTGCTGGGCTTCGCTCAGGCAGCACAGGTCCCGCTCCGCCAGGCGAAACTGCATCGGCCGTTCGGCGTGCAGCTGCCAGTGCGCGGCAATCAGGCAGGCCATTGCCGAGCCGCCTCGGGCCATGGCCCGGCGCCCCTGTTCCAGGGTCGCCTGCAGCTCCTCGTACAGCTCCTCGATCAGGTCGAACAGCAGGTCCTGCTTGCTGGGAAAATGGTGATACAGCGAGCCGGCCGTCAGGCCGACATGGGCCGCCAGTTCGCGCATGCTGACCTGGCCAAAGCCCTTTTCGGCGAACAGCGCCATGGCCCGGTCGCGTCGCTCTTCGAAGTTGGCACAGCGCATGGCGGCATTGACCGGGGGCATGGCGGGCGTTCCTCAGTAGGTAAAGAAGCCGCGGCCGCTCTTGCGCCCCAGCCAGCCGGCCGCGACCATTTCCTTGAGCAGCGGGGCAGGGCGGTATTTGCTGTCGTTGAAGCCTTCATGGAAGGCCTCCATGATCGCCAGCAGGGTATCCAGGCCGATCAGGTCGGCCAAGGCCAGCGGGCCGATCGGCTGGTTGCAGCCCAGACGCATGCCGGTGTCGATGTCCGCGGCACTGGCCAGGCCTTCCTGGCGCACGAAGATCGCTTCGTTGATCATCGGTACCAGGATGCGGTTGACCACGAAGCCCGGGCGATTGCCGGCGGTGATCGGTGTCTTGCCGAGCTTCTCGGTGACCACCAGCGCCTGGGCGTAGGTGTTGTCGCTGGTCTGCAGGCCGCGGATGATCTCGACCAGGGCCATCATCGGCACCGGGTTGAAGAAGTGCACGCCGATGAAGCGCTCAGGGTGGTCGATGCTGGCCGCCAGTTGGGTCACCGACAGCGACGAGGTGTTGGTGGCGATCAGGCAGTCGGCGGCCACGTTGGCCGCTACCTGCTGCAGGATGCGCTGCTTGAGCTGCAGGTTCTCGGTGGCCGCCTCGATCACCAGCTGCGCTCGGCTCAGCTGGGCGTAGTCGGTGCTGGTGCGGATACGGGTTTTCGCAGCCTCGGCGCGCTCGGCGTCAAGCGTGCCCTTGCTGACCTGGCGCTCCAGGTTCTTGCTCAGGGTGGCCACGCCACGTTCCAGCGCGGCGTCGGAGACGTCCACCAGCAGGACCTGGTAGCCGGCCACCGCGCACACCTGGGCAATACCATTGCCCATGGTGCCGGCGCCGATTACGGCAATCTGTTCAATCGTCATGGTTCAGCCTCTCAGACGCGCTCGAAGACCACGGCGATGCCCTGGCCGCCGCCGATGCACATGGTGGCCAGGGCGTAGCGGCCCTGGATGCGCTGCAGTTCATGGATGGCCTTGGTGGCGATGATCGCCCCGGTGGCACCGACCGGGTGGCCGAGCGAGATGCCCGAGCCGTTCGGGTTGACCTTCTCCGGGTCGAAGCCGAGCTCGCGGGCCACGGCGCAGGCCTGGGCAGCGAAGGCTTCGTTGGACTCGATCACATCCAGGTCGGCAACGTTCAGGCCGGCCTTTTCCAGCACCTTGCGGGTCGCCGGGATCGGGCCAAGGCCCATCAGCTCCGGCTCGACGCCGGCGTGGGCATAGGCCACCAGGCGCGCCAGGGGCTTCAGGCCCAGGCGGCGCACAGCGTCACCGGTGGCCAGCACCAGGCCGGCGGCGCCATCGTTGATGCCGCTGGCGTTGCCGGCGGTGACGGTACCGTCCTTCTTGAACACGGTTTTCATACCGGCCAGTTGTTCGGCGGTGACATCGGCGCGGACATGCTCGTCGACGGCGAACTGCACGGTGCCTTTACGGGTGTTCAGCTCCAGCGGCACGATCTGGCTGTCGAAGCGGCCTTCGGCCTGGGCGCGGGCGGCGCGGCGCTGGCTGGTCAGGGCCAGTTCGTCCTGCATTTCGCGGCTGATGCCCTGCCGGGCGGCGACGTTTTCCGCAGTGATGCCCATGTGGAAGTGTTCGAACGGGTCCTGCAGCACGCCGACGGTGTAGTCGATGCCTTGCAGGTCACCCATGCGGGCGCCCCAGCGCGCCTGGGGCAGCAGGTACGGGCCGCGGCTCATGGACTCGGCGCCGGCGGCCAGGGCCACGTCGGCATCACCGAGCAGCAGGCACTGGGCGGCCGAGACAATGGCCTGCAGGCCCGAACCGCACAGGCGATTGACGTTGAAGGCCGGGGTTTCCTTGGGGATGCCAGCGTTCATCGCTGCGACCCGCGACAGGTAGGCATCGCGTGGTTCGGTGGGGATGACGTTGGCCATCACCACGTGGCCGATCTGGTCGGCGGCCACCCCGGCACGCTCGATGGCGGCGCGGGTCACGGCGGTGGCCAGGTCGGCCAGTGGCAGGTCCTTGAGGGAACCACCGAAACCACCAATGGCGGTACGGACGGCACTGACGACGTAGATTTCTGCGCTGCTCATAGAGGCTCCGATTGCGAAGGCATGGCGGGAGCGGGCCAGGCTCTGCGAGAATGGCCGGCGATCCCGAGGTGGGTTCGAGTCTAGGCAAAGGCTCTGTCGCAGCCTATGCCGGATCTGTTCAGTCAACCTGGCATTTTTTGCCACTCAGCATAGACAGCGAATTCCGCCATGCGCGATAGCGATTCGGTCGCGGTGTACTTTCTCAATGCCATGTTGCACACCCTGCGCGACCAGCCCGACGTGCTGGAGGCGCGGTTGCGCGGCGTGGGCATCGACCCGGCCGTACTCAGCCAGCCCCAGGCGCGGGTGCCGGCCAAGGCCTTCGCCGGTTTGTGGCTGGAATTGATCGAGCTGCTGGACGACGAGTTCTTCCGCCTCGACAGCCACGGCATGCCGTTGGGCAGTTTTGCCCTGATCTGCCGTGGCTTGATTCAGGAACCCAACCTGGAGAAAGCCCTGCGCCAGTGCATGAGCAGTTTCGCCCTGTTCCTGCGCGACCTGCGCGGCAACCTCACGCTGCGCGGTGGGCGTGCGGTCATCAGCGTGCAGTCGACGATTGCCGACCCGCTGACCCAGGTGTATGCCGAGGAAACTTACCTGGTGCTGGTGATCGGCCTGCTGTGCTGGCTGGCCGGGCGGCGCATCGCCATCGACCGCACGGAGCTGGCGGTGGCGCGCCCGGCCCAGGACGATGACGCGCTGCTGTGGGGGCCGGACTTGCGCCTGGGCAGCGGGCGTACCGAAGTCGAGTTCGACAGCGCCTGGTTGCGCTTGCCGGTGGTGCAGGACCTGGCAGGGCTGAAGACTTTCCTGCGTAGCGCCCCGCAGGGCCTGGTGATCCGCTTTCGCAATCAGAATGGCCTGGTGGCCGATGTCTACCGCCATTTGCGTGGACGCCGTTATGGGCAATGGCCGACCCTGGCGGCGATGGCCGAACAGCAAGGGGTCAGCGCCAGCACCTTCCGTCGCCAGCTGGATCGCGAGGGCCGGTCCTACCAGCAGATCAAGGATGAAGTGCGCCGGGCGATGGCCTTCGAGCGGTTGCGCGAAGGCACGCTGAGCATCGCCGAGGTCGCCGAGCAGGCCGGCTTCCAGGAGCCCAGTGCGTTTCACCGGGCGTTCAAGAAATGGACGGGGCAGAGCCCGGGCAGCTATCGGGCCAGGCTGGCCGGGCGGTAGTCTTCTCCTGATCAGTGGATGGCCACGGGGTTGATGTTGACCTGGGTCGAGCCCTTGTACAGCGGCTGCCCCAGCACGAACAGGAACTCGAATGCTCTATCCTTGACCAGCGCACGGGTGTCGATCAGCTCCAGGTTGTAGATCCCGCGTTTGGCCAGCATGAACTGATTGACCGGGAACTCTTCACCGGTCGGGTTCGGGTACACCTCCGAGGCCCAGGTGTCCCCGCCGAAGGCGACGATGCCCTGGTCCGCCAGCCACTCGGCGGCCGCCAGGTCGATGCCTGGCTCGGTGGCGAGGAACTGCTGGTTGTCCTTGCCGATCAGTTCGAGCCAGCCTGTGTTGAACAGCACAACATCGCCCTTGCGCAGCGCGATGCCTTCGTGTTTGAGCACTGCCTTGATGTCGTCGACGCTGAACGCAGTACCGCCGGGGACGATGGCCTTGCCGTAGTGGGCGGTCATGTCCAGCACCACGCCGCGGGTGACCATCGGTGGCACCTTTTCCACGCCCAGCTTGGTCACGCCTTCAACGGTGACGAAGTCCGCAGCCTTGTTGCCGTTGTAGTAGACGTTGTCGATGCCGATATGGCCGATGCCGTTGAGTTGGGTGCCGACGCCGGTCCAGCCGTTGACCAGCTCGTCGTTGAAGCTGAATTTGTTGCGGCCCAGGGTCTGGCCGGCCTGCTCACCGGGTTGGATGTTGTACAGGTGGAAGCTGCGGTGGCGGAAGGCCGGCAGGTCTTTGCTCACCGGTACGGCCAGCGGGTAGGTCTTGCCAGTCTTGACCAGGCCGACCGCCTGTTTCACCACGTCCGGGGTAAGCAGGTTGGCCGCGCCGATCTCGTCGTTGTGGCCGTAAGGGGAGGTTTGCCAGTCGGCGGCCAGGGTGGCCTGGGCAGTGCTCGCCAGGGTGACGGCGAGCAGCAGGGGCTTGAAGCGTGTCATTGCATTCTCCTGAAGATGAAGCGTTGTCAGGAGCGAATTCTGGGCAGGGTCGCCGCAGGGAAAAAGCGGCCCGGGGGACAATGACTTTTGCCTGTCGGTCAATAGCCGTCGTCGTTCAGTGCCAAGCTTTGGCGCAGCTGTTCGACCATCGACACGCGCAGTGTTTCTGGCGCCTTGACGCGAATCGAGCCGGCCTGGGACAGCAGCCAGCCCATCAGCGCGCGGCTATCTTCGACCGTGGCCGCGAGCATTGCGCCGCCGTTGTCGTGGGGGGCCAGACGCATGTCCTCGGACAGCGGCTGATGTTCCAGGCGACGGGCCAGGCCATCGTCGACCCAGGCCTGCAGTTCGATCTGTTGCGAGGGGGTGAGCACATCGGGTTGCAACTGCTGGGCCGCATCCAGGCTCAGACCTGGCTGCCAGTACCAGCCGTAGGGCATGCCTTTGCTGTTGCAGTGCAATGGGAACAGTGTTGCCAGCTCATTGAGGTCACGCTCGACCGTACGCTTGCTGGTCTTGTGGCCGGCCCTGGCCAGTGCGGCCTGCAATTGCGTGGAGCTCATCCCGGGATGACGGTCGGGCAACAGCTTCAGCAACTGCCATTGTCGGGCGATGGTGTGGCGGGTCGGGTGGCTGGGCACGGGAGCTTCATCCTTGAAGGCCAGATACGGGGCGTACCTGGATGATGGCATATAGCTATTGCGAGAGCATACTCCATCGGGGGATGGGATCCAAGTTTGGTGGGATCGAAGGTTGTCGGTGGGCGGGATGGGGGGACTGGAGAGGACCGTATCAAGGCTGGCAAGTGCCTGCCGCTAGACCTTCAGCGCTCGATTCAACAGGCGCCAGAGCGCTCAAGGCAGGCACTTCCCAGAACCGCTCAATCCAGGCGAGTAACCCATTTACCGCCGAGGCTGCCATCTTTCAAGGCCCCCAGAGCCTCGGGCAATGCCTCGAAGGCAAACTCGCGGCGCTGCGGTGCAACCAGGCGACCATCGGCGACGGCTTGCAGCAGTTGCTCACCCGCCGCGCGCAGCACTTGGCGATCCTGCAGGTGGCCATGGGCATGGATGCTGTTGAGCGCCACTTCATGCAGCGAGATCGCTGTGCTGAAGGCGGCCAGCGGCGCGGCTTCCTGGCGGTCCTGGATGCACACCAGGTGGCCATTGTAGCCGAGCAGGTGGGCCAGGCTGCCCGCGTGGGCACCGCTGACCGTGTCGAACAGGGCATGCAACGGGCGCTCACCGAGGGCGGCGTGCAATTGCGCCTGCCAGTCGCTGTGGTGGTAGTCGAACACGCCGGCCACGCCGAGCGCCTTGAGCACTGCATGGTGACGTTGACCCGCAGTAACCCAGACGCGCAGGCCGCGTTGTGCTGCCAGCTGCGCCAGATAGAAGCCCACGGCGCCGCCAGCTCCAATCACCAGCACATCGCGGCTGGCACCGTCGGGCACCTTGGCCAGCGCCTGCCAGGCCGTTAGGGCGGGGCAGGGCACCGCTGCGGCGGCACTGTCGTCCAGTTGGGCAGGAATGTGCATGACCAGGCTGGCGTCGAGCAGGCAGTGTTCGGCGAAGCTGCCGTCACGGGCCAGGGACTGATGATAGGCGACGCGGGTGCCCAGCGGCAGATCCACGCCGATGCCGGCGGCGATTACCACACCGGCGCCATCGACGCCGGGGACGGTGCCTTGCTGCCAGGCCGGGTGGCCCCATTCGCAGATCTTCCAGTCCACCGGGTTGAGGGCGATGGCGCGGTTGGCCACCAGCACTTCGCCGGGGCCGGGTTCAGGAAGGGGTTTCTGGATGAGTTGCAGGCCGTCGAGCCCGGCATTCGGGGTCCAGGCCCAGGCTTGATGATAGGTTGGCATGCTGCGGGTCCTTGTGAGACGAATGTGGGCGGGAGGCTAGCGGGTATCGGCAGGGGGAAACAGGCGGGGATAAGACAAGGTGTCTTGACTGGGAGGCAAAGAAAGGGGGCGCGTTGCGGCCCCCGATCAGTCAACCCAAGGTTTTCGCCAAGGCTTCCAGGCCACCTTCATAGATGCCCTTGAACAGAGCCTGCGCTTCGGCATCGCTGACCCCGACCGGGGTGAACTCGCCGAACCATTCGATCAGGCTGCCTTGGCCATCGGCCTTGACCCGCAGGGTCGACAGGTAGCCCGCCACCGGGAACGGGCTGGTGAGAATTGCGTAGCTGTAGCTGCGCTGCTGCTCATCGAAGGCCATCAGACGCTCGACGATGCTGTTGCCGTCCGGGTCTTTCAGCGAGCGCACGCGGCCGCCTTCGCTGGACAGGCTTTCAGGAATGAACGGCAGCCAGTCGGGCAGGCTGTCGAAGCCGCCGATCAGGGCCCAGACGTGGTCAGGGCTGTGTAGGGTTTGCAGGGAAGCGTAGGCAGTTGCCATGGTGTAGATCTCCAGTTGAATTCAGATCGCGAGGCTGTCGACCACACCGCCGTCGACCCGCAGGGCCGCGCCGGTGGTGGCGGAGGAGTAAGGGGAGGCCAGGTACACCGCCAGGTGGGCGACTTCGTCGACTTCGGCGGCGCGTTGGATGATCGAGCTCGGCCGCGCGGTGCGCACGAAATGGTCGGCTTCTTCACGAATGCTGCGGCCGGAGGCCTGGGCGGCATCGGCCACCAGTGCGGCGACACCGTCGGTCAGGGTCGGGCCGGGCAGCACGGCATTGACTGTCACCCCGGTGCCGGCGAGGCGTTTGGCCAGCCCATGGGACACGGCCAGGTTGGCGGCCTTGGTGACGCCGTAGTTGATCATGTCGGCGGGGATGGCGATGCCCGATTCGGAGGAAATGAACAGGATCCGCCCCCAGCCTTTGCTCACCATGCCTGGGGCATAGTGGCGGGCCAGGCGCACGCCGGAGAGCACGTTGATGTCGTAGAAGCGCTGCCACTCGCTGTCAGGCACGTCGAAGAAGTCAACGTCGTCGTAAATACCCAGGTTATTGACCAGGATGTCGGCCTGCGGGTGGGCGGCGAACAGGGTTTCTGCACCTTCGGCGGTGCCCAGGTCGGCGACCACGCCGTGCACCTGGCCACGGCCACCTTGGGCGCGCAATTCAGCCAGGGCGGCATCGAGCGACTGCTGGCTGCGGCCGGCGATGACCACGTCGGCATGGGCGCGGGCCAGGCCGCGGGCGATGGCCAGACCAATACCGCCGGTCGAGCCGCTGATGATGGCGGTACGTCCGCCGAGGTCGATGTTCATGGAATGGCTCCTGTGGATGAGTTGCATCGATGGAAGCCATCCTAGTGATGCGCTGTAAGACTGTAAAAGACGTAATTCGACTGAGTTCAGACCTGTTTCGACTGGTCAGGTTCTTTATCAGCTAGAGCCAGCACCCGCTCGCGGAAGATCCCAACGATCGGCCGCAGGTCCACCTGATGCCAGGCCGCCCACAACTGTACGCAGGGCTGGAACCATTCCAGCTGACGCAGCACCACGCTGGGCCCGACGCTGGCCGACAGGCTGCTCTGCACCATGGCCAGGCCAAGGCCGGCGGACACCAGGCCGAGCACACTGAGCGGGTCGGTGGCCTCCAGCGACAGGCGCGGGGTGAACCCGGCATCGCCGCAGCGGGCGATGAAATCGTCGCGCTTGTTGACCTGGTCGGGTTGGCCGCCGGTGATGATCCATTCCTGTTCATGCAGGTCGGCCGGTGTCAGTCCGGCTTTGCTGGCCAATGGGTGCATGGCCGGGATGGCCAGCAGCATCGGGTCGTCCAGCACCGGCTGGGCACGCAGGTCGGGGTCGTTCTTCGGTGGCGGCTCGCAAACCAGGGCAATGTCCAGGCTGCGTTGGCGCAAGCCTTCGAACTGTTCGCTCGGGGTCATGTTGTACAGCGCAATGTGAATGTTCGGGCGCTCGCCACGGATCACCCGCACTGCACCCGGCAGCACGCCGGCATGGATGGCGTGGTTGACGTAGCCGATGCACAGGCCGCCTTCCTCGCCACGGCCCAGGCGCTTGCCCAGCGACTCCAGGCGCTCGGCATGCTTGAGCAGGCCGCGCGCTTCGGCCAGGAAGGTGCGCCCGTCGTTGGTCAGGTACAGGCGCTGGTTGCGCCGTTCGAACAGCGCCAGGCCCAGGTTGTCCTCAAGCTGGGCGATCTGCCGGCTCAAGGGGGATTGAGAGATATGCAGCTGCTCGGCGGCCCGGCCGACGTTCTCGCATTCGGCGACGGCCACGAAGTAGCGCAACTGACGTAGATCCTGCATGAGACCTCCAAGGACTTAACTCTGTCGAATTATGACTTGGACGGTCTTGTATTGGGAAGCCTAGGATGCGCTCACGTCGTCGGCTGACGACCTTTCACACCTTACTGGAGAAGATTCCATGAACCTCAAAGACCTGATCGCCAACCCACTGGGCTTCGGCACCGCGCCACTGGGCAACATGTTCCGCAACGTGCCGCAAGCCGAAGTGCAAGCCTCGGTGGACGCTGCCTGGAACAATGGCGTGCGCTATTTCGACACCGCGCCGTTCTACGGTGCCGGCCTGTCGGAAATCCGCCTGGGCAAGGCCCTGGCCCAGCGCCCACGCAATGAATACGTACTGAGCAGCAAGGTCGGCCGCGTCATCCTCGATGAACTGGAAGACCCCGCTACCCGTGAACTGGGCGAGAAGAGCGGCCTGTTCGAGCATGGCAATCGTAACCGCATCGTCAACGACTACAGCGCCGATGCCACCCTGCGTTCGATCGAAGACACGCTCAAGCGCATGGGCACCGATTACCTGGACATCGTCTGGATTCACGACATCGCCCAGGACTTCTACGGTGACGAATGGCTGAGCCAGTTCGAAATCGCCCGCACCGGTGCCTTCCGGGTACTGAGCCGCTTGCGTGAAGAAGGCGTGATCAAGGCCTGGGGCCTGGGCGTCAACCGCGTCGAGCCGATCGAACTGACCCTGGACCTTGAACAGGCCCGCCCGGACGGTTTCCTGCTGGCCGGTCGTTACAGCCTGCTCGACCACGAGCGTGCCTTGCAGCGCGTGATGCCGGGTGCACTGGCCCAGGGCCTCGGCATTGTCGTCGGCGGCCCGTACAACTCGGGTGTGATTGCCGGTGGCGACCACTACGAGTACCAGCAGGCCAGCCCGCAAATCCGTGCCCGGGTGCAGCGCGTGAACGAAGTGGCGGCGCGCCACGGTGTGGATATCAAGGCCGCAGCGCTCCAGTTCTCGCTGGCGCACCCGGCGGTGGCTGCGGTGATTCCTGGGGCGACCCGGCCGGAGCATGCCGACCAGGACCTGGCGGCGTTCAAGGCAGTGATCCCGGCTGCCTTCTGGACCGAGCTGCGTGAGCTGGGGCTGATTACCCAGCATGCGCCAGTGCCAAAGGCCTAATCGCGCAAGAGGAGGGCTTTGCCCTCCATTCGCGGGTAAACCCGCGAATGCGTCTAACCAGGCGCCACAAAAGATTGATCCTTTCGCAACAGCGCGGCTATAACCTTTGCTTCAGAAGCAAAACTCATTGTCCCGCCGCTACCTTTTTCCAACCTCCGTCCGCCCCGAGAATTCACCCATCCCAACCTTCCACAGGTGATTCTCAAATGCCTCTCGCCTTGTTAGCCCTGACCCTGGCGGCCTTCGCCATCGGCACCACGGAGTTCGTGATCGTCGGCCTGATCCCGACCATCGCCAACGACCTGGCGGTCACCCTCCCTTCCGCTGGCCTGCTGGTCAGCCTCTACGCACTCAGCGTCGCCATCGGTGCGCCGCTGCTCACCGCCATGACCGGCCGGGTACCGCGCAAGCTGTTACTGGTCGGCCTGATGGCCCTGTTCACCGCCGGCAACTTGGTGGCCTGGCAGGCGCCCAGCTACGAATCGCTGATTATGGCGCGCATCCTCACCGGCCTGGCCCACGGCGTGTTCTTCTCGGTCGGCTCGATCATCGCTACCAGCCTGGTGCCGAAGGATAAAGCTGCCAGCGCCATCGCCACCATGTTCAGCGGCATGACCGTGGCCTTCGTCACCGGCATTCCCCTGGGCACCTTCATCGGCCAGCACTTCGGCTGGCGCATGACCTTCCTGGTGGTGGCCGCCTTCGGCCTGGTGGCGTTGCTCGGCGCACTGCTGTTCGTGCCCAAGGGCATCCAGCACAGCCAGCCGGCACCGCTGCTGCGCCAGCTGCGGGTGATGCTGCAACCGCGCCTGCTGCTGGTGTACGCCATGACCGCGGTCGGTTACGGCGGTTCGCTGATTGCCTTCACCTTCCTCGCACCCATCCTGCAGGACATCGCCGGCTTCGGTGCCAACAGCGTCGCCCTGGTGCTGCTCGCATACGGCGTGTCGGTAGCTTTGGGCAACATCTGGGGCGGCCGCCTGGCCGACCGCAAAGGCCCGGTCAAGGCGCTGTCGATCATCTTCCTGTTGCTGGCCGTGGTGCTGCTGGCATTGACCTTTACCGCGCCGCACCCGGTGCTGGTGGTGGTGACGGTATTGGCCTGGGGCGCGGTGGCCTTCGGCAACGTGCCTGGCCTGCAGGTGTATGTGGTGCAGCAGGCGGAAAAGGTCGCCCCGGATGCGGTCGACGTAGCCGCCGGTTTCAACATCGCCGCCTTCAACCTGGGTGTGGCCGGCGGTTCCTGGGGCGGTGCCCAGGTGGTACAGCAGCTGGGCCTGGGCCACACGCCTTGGATCGCGGCGCTGGTCACCCTGGGTGCCCTGGCCCTGACTCTGTACAGCGGCCGCCTCGACCGCCGTGTTCCTGCTCAGCCACAACCTGTCGTCAGCCGCGCCTGACCCTTGATCCGCTAACGGAAATTGCTTGCCATGACTCACGATCCGCTGTTCCAACCTCTGCAACTGGGCGCCCTGAACCTGCCCAACCGCGTGCTGATGCCGCCAATGACCCGCTCGCGCGCCGCCCAACCCGGCGACGTACCCACCGCGCTGATGGCCGAGTACTACGCCCAGCGTGCCAGCGCCGGGCTGATCGTCAGCGAAGGCACCTGGATCGCGCCGCTGGGCAAGGGCTATGCCCGCACCCCGGGCATCCACACCCAGGCGCAAATCGACGGCTGGCGCTTGGTGACCGAGGCGGTACAGGCCGAAGGGGTCAACGTGTTCATCGACAACGCCGACGGCACGCCGGGCTTTGTCCAGGCATCGCAGCCACGTGCGCTCGATGAGGCGGAAATCGCCGGGATCGTCGATCAGTACCGCCAGGCTGCGCGCAATGCCATGGCGACCGGCTTCGACGGTGTCGAACTGCGCGCCGCTAATGGGTATCTGTTTAACCAGTTCCTGGACTCCGGCGCCAACGATCGCACTGACCGCTACGGCGGCTCGCTGGAAAATCGCCTGCGCTTCCTCGATGAGGTGACTCGCGCACTGGTCGATGGCACCGGCGACGCTCAGCGCGTCGGCGTGCGCCTGGCGCCGCTGACCACGCTCAATGGCTGTGTCGACGACGACCCGGTCACCACCTACACCGCAGCCGCCAAGCGCCTGGGTGAGATCGGCATCGGCTACCTGCACATCGCCGAAGCTGACTGGGACGATGCGCCGGACATGCCGCTGGACTTCAAGCAACAGCTGCGGGCGGTGTTCCCTGGGGTGATGGTGTATGCCGGCAAGTACACCGGCGAGCGTGCGCGCCGGGCGCTGGAGGAGGGCTGGGCAGACTTGATCGGCTTTGGCCGGCCGTTCGTGGCCAACCCGGACCTGCCGGCACGGCTGCGTCTCGATGCTCCACTGGCCGAACATGAACGGGCCACGCTGTTTGGGGGTGTTGCCCGAGGGTTGACCGATTACCCGGCATTGGCGACCGCTTGATGAGGTAGCTTTGCGGCGCATTGCCGGCTTGCTGGCGATGCGATTGAGCAGTCACGGGTTGTTTATATCCTATATATGGACCAAAATATGGCCCTCGATAGAGGGTGAAAAACATGCAAAACATCTTCGCAAACGTGACCGTAAGCGTGTCGGAGCTGAAAAAGAACCCATCGGCCGTGATGACCGGCGCAGCGGGCATGCCCGTCGCTGTGCTCAATCACAACCGAGTGATGGGGTACATGGTGCCGGCCGAACTGTACGAGGCCATGATGGAGCGCCTGGAAGATCTTGAACTGAGCGAGCTGGCCAAGTCGAGGTTGGGCGAAAAGGGCGTATCGGTATCTCTGGATGACCTATAAGCTCGAATTCCTGCCATCCGCGCTGAAAGAGTGGGGCAAGATTGGCCACACCATGCGCGAGCAGATCAAGAAGAAGCTTGCTGAACGCCTGCAGTCACCCAAGGTCCAGGCCGATGCACTGCGCGACATGCCGAACCACTACAAGATCAAACTCAAGGCTTCAGGGTATCGGCTGGTCTATCGAGTCGAGGATGAGCGGATCGTCGTGGTGGTTGTTTCGGTTGGCAAGCGTGAGCGTGGCGAGGTCTATCGCTCGGCTCAAAAGCGTTAGGCCAGGCTCTGCTGCAACGCCTCGATAAACACCTCTTCCGCGCGACTCAACCGCTGTTCCCTGTTCCACAGCAGGTGAATATCCACATCGGCAATCCCTTCCTCCGGCGGCAGCTTCCACAGCAACCCCGCCGCCACATCCGGCGCCACCACATGCTCGGGCAGGCAGCCGATGCCGAACCCGGCGATCACCAGCCGGCGTACCTCTTCCAGGCTCGGCGATGACGCCACGATCCGCCCGGAAAAGCCCTGCTGGTCGCGGAAGATGGTCAGTGGCGACAGCATGCCGCCAATCTGGTCGCTGGTGAAGCTGACGAAGTTCTCCCGCTGCAGATCGCCTTCGGCCAAGCCGAACAGGGCATGGTGCTTGCCGCAGAAAAACGCATAGCGCTGGCGCAGGAACAGCCGTTGCTCCAGGCGTGGCTGCGGCCGGCGATTGAGGCTCAGGCCCGCCGTGGCGGTCTTTTCCTGCAAGGCGGCGACGATGTCCGAGCTGCGCATCACGTCGATTTCCAGGTCCACCCGCGGGTGCTGGCGGTGGAAGTCCGCGAGGAACTCATCGAAGCGTTCGCTGACGATGCGGCTGATCATCAGCAAGCGCACCTTGCCCACCAGTTCATCGGCCGGCTGCTCCAGCAGGCCGCTGATCTGCGACATTTGCCCATACACCTCACCGGCCAGCTGGAACAGCTGCTCGCCCATGTCGGTGAGCACGAAACGCGGCCCGCGGCGAGCGATCAGTTGGCGGCCGAGCTGTTCCTCCAGGCGTTTGAGCGCCTGGCTCACGGCCGGTTGGGTCAGGTGCAGGCGCGCGGCAGCGCGGCTGATGGATAATTCCTGGCCGATCACCCGGAAGGTGCGCAGCAGGTTCCAGTCGAGGCGGTCGTTGAGCAGGCGGTCGGACATGGCAGGCTCGATGATAAGCAAGGCTAATAGTTCGAATAATAAATAGAAAATTGACTAATCATAGCCCCGGGACGATAAATCGCAGTCATTGAGGCCTGTGACATCGGTGCTGGCTTCTTCGCGGGTAAACCCGCTCCCACAGGTACGGCGCAGCTTTCAGACCCTGTGCAACTCCTGTGGGAGCGGGTTTACCCGCGAAGAAGCCAACACCGACCTGAAGGCCATGCGCCGCCAGAGCGCCACAATGACCCGTCAACTCCTGCCAGAAAAACAAGCAAAGGAGCCCCCCATGAAGCCCACCGCTTCGCCCCAGCCGCGCCGTGCCGCCGCCGCCGCGTTCATCGGCACCATGATCGAGTGGTATGACTTCTACATCTATGCCACCGCCGCCGCCCTGGTGTTCGGTGCCTTGTTCTTCCCCTCCGACGACAGCCTGTTCAGCACCATGGCCGCGTTTGGCACCTTCGCCGTGGGTTTCTTCGCCCGGCCACTGGGTGGCATCGTGTTCGGCCATGTGGGCGACCGTATCGGGCGCAAGAAATCGCTGGTCATCACCTTGCTGATGATGGGCATCGTCACCGTCTGCATCGGCCTGCTGCCGACCTACGCACAGATTGGCGCCAGCGCACCGGTACTGCTGATCATCCTGCGGGTGATCCAGGGCATCGCCGTGGGGGGCGAGTGGGGCGGCGCCGTGCTGATGGCCGGTGAACATGCGCCGAAGGGCAGGCGCAACTTCTTCGCCTCGTTCGCCCAGCTGGGCAGCCCGGCGGGCCTGATCCTGTCGCTGCTGGCCTTTGGCGCAGTGACCCGCCTGCCCGAGGAAGACCTGATGAGCTGGGGCTGGCGCTTGCCGTTCCTGGCCAGCGCACTGTTGCTGCTGGTGGGCCTGGCGATTCGCCTGGGCGTCAACGAATCGCCCGAGTTCATCGCCAGCCGCGAGCAGGCGGCCAGGGCCCAGCGCAAGGAGCAGGCCCCGGTACTGGAAGTGCTGCGCACCGCCTGGCGCCCACTGCTGCTGTGCATCGGTGCCAACACCCTGGGCATTGCCGGGGTCTATTTCACCAACACCTTCATGATCAGCTACACCACCCAGCAACTGCACCTGGAGCGCTCGCTGATCCTCGAATGCCTGTTCTTTGTGGCGATCATCCAGTTCTGCGTGCAGCCGCTGGCCGCGTGGCTGTCGGAAAAACTCGGCGCCACCCGCTTCCTGGCCTTGGTCGCGTTGCTGGCGATGGCCTCGCCGTACCCGATGTTCGTGCTGGTCAGCTCTGGCCAAGGCCCAATGATCGTGCTCGGCATCGCCTTGGCGGCGGCCTGCATGGCCTCGTTCTACGCGGTGATCGCGGGCTACGTCAGCGGCATGTTCGACACTCGCGTGCGTTACACCGCGATTTCCCTGGCCTACCAGGTGTGCGGCGCCCTCGCGGGCGGCCTGACACCGCTGATCGGCACCTGGCTGGCCCACACCTTTACCGGCCAATGGTGGCCCATGGCGGCGTTCTACAGCCTGATCGCCAGCATTTCGCTGGTCTGCGTGCTGGCCCTGGCACGCCAGTACGCCCGTAGTCAGCGCCTGGAACTGGCCTGATCGATTCCTCTGATTGTGGAGTACCCCCACATGTTGAAAAGCAATGGCGAACGCCTTTGGGCGAGCCTGATGGCCATGGCCGAAATCGGCGCCACCGCCCGCGGCGGCAGCTGCCGCCTGGCCCTGAGCGACGAAGACAAGGCCGGCCGTGAACTGTTCAGCCACTGGTGCCGCGAGGCTGGCCTGACGCTGAGCGTGGATGCCATCGGCAACCTGTTCGCTCGCCGCGCCGGTAGCGATCCGGCTGCTGCTCCAGTGATGATCGGCAGCCATCTCGACACCCAGCCTGAAGGCGGCCGCTTCGATGGCGTCTATGGCGTGCTGGCTGGCCTGGAGGTGGTGCGCCGCCTCAACGACCTGAACATCCAGACCCGCAAGCCGCTGGAGATCGCCGTCTGGACCAACGAGGAGGGCGCCCGCTTCACCCCGGCCATGTTCGGCTCGGCGGTGTTCACCGGCACCCTGGCGCTGGACCAGGCCCTGGCCATCCGTGATGCCGATGGCGTCACTGTCGCCGACGAACTGCGGCGCACCGGCTACGCCGGCCAGCGCCCGCTGGGTGGCCAGGTGGATGCCTACTTCGAGGCGCATATCGAGCAGGGCCCGATCCTGGAAGACAACGCCAAGGCCATCGGCGTGGTCAGTGGCGGCCAGGCCATCCGTTGGCTGGACGTCACCGTCGAAGGCATGGCCGCCCACGCCGGCACCACGCCGATGCCGCTGCGCAAGGACGCCCTCTACGGCGCTGCGCAGATGATCCAGGCGGTCGAGCAACTGGCCGCTGACTTCGCGCCAGAAGGCCTGACCACCGTTGGTGAACTGTCGATCGCCAAGTCTTCGCGCAACACCATCCCCGGCGTGCTGCGCTTCACCGTCGACCTGCGCCATCACCGCGACCAGGCCATCGAAGCCATGGAGCGCGACCTGACCCTGAAGCTGCAGGCCATCGCCAGCCAGCGCGGCCTGCTGGTGCGCATCGAGCGCCACTGGGTCAGCCCGGCCACGCCGTTCGACGCGGATTGCGTAGCCGCCGTGCAGCAGGCGGTGGACGGGCTTGGCTACACCCAGCAGTCCATCGTCAGCGGCGCCGGCCACGATGCGATCCTGCTGGCCCGCTACTGCCCGACGGCGATGGTGTTCATCCCCTGCGTCGGCGGCCTGAGCCACAACGAAGCCGAAGACGTGCTACCCGAGGATGCCCGCCAGGGCGTCGATGTACTGCTCAACGCCGTGCTGGCCCGCGCCGGCCGAGTCGAACAAGGAGAAGCCTGATGCGTTGCTACTTCCACCCCGAACAGCTGCTGCACCATCCGCGCAGCTACTACTCGCGCGGTGCCATGCGTACCCCGCAGGAAGTCCCCGAACGCGCCCAGCGCCTGCTGCAGGCCGCCAAGGACCTGGGCTTCGACATCCGCCAGCCCGACGATGCCGGCCTTGCGCCGCTCAAGGCCGTGCATGGCGAAGCCTACCTGGCGTTCCTCGAAGAGGCCCATGCGCGCTGGAAGGAAGTGCCTGAGGACTGGGGCGACGAGGTCATGTCGAACATCTTCGTGCGTGAGCCCAACGCCTTGCGCGGCATCCTTGCCCAGGCCGGGCGCTATCTGGCGGACGGCAGCTGCCCAGTTGGGGAGAACACTTGGCGCTCGGCCTACTGGTCGGCGCAGAGCGCGGTAGCCGGGGCCAAGGCCATCCTCGATGGCGAGCCGGCGGCCTACGCGCTGTGCCGGCCGCCGGGCCACCACGCACGGTTCGATGCGGCCGGTGGGTTCTGCTACATCAACAATGCCGCCGTGGCCGCCCAGGCCCTGCGCAGCCGTTACAGCCGGGTGGCGATTCTCGATACCGACATGCACCACGGGCAGGGGATTCAGGAAATCTTCTACGAGCGCAATGATGTGCTGTACGTGTCGACCCATGGTGACCCGACCAACTTCTACCCCGGTGTGGCCGGGTTCGAGGATGAGCGCGGCAGTGGTGCGGGGGAGGGGTACAACCTCAACCTGCCGATGGCCCATGGCGCCAGCGAGGCGGACTTCATGGGGCAGCTGGAGATTGCGCTGGATGCAGTGAAGGACTTTGGGGCCGAGGTGCTGGTGTTGTCGCTCGGGTTCGATATCTATGAGCTGGATCCGCAGAGCAAGGTGGCGGTAACGACGGAAGGGTTTTCTGCGCTGGGTGAGCGGATTCGGGCGCTGCGGTTGCCGTGCCTGATTGTGCAGGAAGGGGGCTATCACCTGGAGAGCCTGGAGGCCAATGCGCAGGCGTTTTTTGCAGACAAGCTTGTCTGGCGCTAAGTGTGACAGGCGTTTGATGTCGCCTCACTAGGCCTGAGACATGCGCCAAGGCTGGCAACCATGGCGTAACAGGTTCGGCACGTTGCAACAACTGTAGGAGCGGATTTATCCGCGATGCGCCGCGCGGGCGGCGCTCGATCTCCCAGGCGCTGAAAATGCCAGGGCGAACCCCCGGCCACATCAGAACTCCCTAAATCCCACCCCGCCGCACATGCTTGACCAGCACCTTCTCCAGCAACTCCCACATCGCCGGGTCGGTGCTGAACGCCACATTGAACCGCATCCATCCGGTGGCCTTGGCATCGACCATGAACAACTGCCCAGGCCCGAGCATGATGCCTTTCTCCAAGGCATCATCCAGCAACGCCGCGCTGTCCGGTATTGCCGGGTGGCGGGTCCAGATATACATGCCTTCATCCGACTCGGTGAACAGTTCAAAGCCCAGTCGATGCAAATGCCGGCCCACTTCCTGATGCGCGTCGGCCAAGCGCTGGCGCAGGCGCTTGAGGTGCTTGCGCCAGCGTCCGTCGATGATCGCCGCGTACACCACCCGCTCCATCACCTGCGAAGTGGTCAGCCCCGAGCGCATCTTCAGGTGCAGCAGCTTCTGCGACAGCTCCGGGTTGGCCAGCAGGTAGCCGACCCGCACATTGGGCGAGATGCTCTTCGAGTAGCTGCCCACGTACACCACCTGCTGCAGGTGGTCGAGGCTGGCCAGGCACGGTTGCGGCTCGGCGACCATGTCGGCGTACAGGTTGTTCTCCACCAGGCGGAAACCGTGCTGGCTGGCCAGTTGCAGCAAACGATGCAGCTGCGCCAGCGGGGTGCGTGAGCAGGTCGGGCTGTGCAGGTGCGGCTGGGTGAAGAACGCGGTAGGGCGATGGTGCGCCAGCAGTTGTTCGAGGTGATTGAGGTCGTAACCGTTGGGCGTGCGTGGCACGCCGATCAAGGTCGCGCCCTGGGTACGCAGGATACTCATCAGGTTGGGGTAGCCGGGGTCGTCCACCAGCACCACGTCACCGGGGCGCACCAGCGTGCGCACGGCGAGGTCCAGCGCCTGGCTGGCACCGTGGGTCAGCATCAGCTGCGCCGGGTTGCAGACGATCGACAGCTCCTGTTGCAGGTTCTGCGCGGTCAGCGCACGCAGCTCCGGCAAGCCCATCGGGTCGCCGTAGCCCGACAATTCCAGCGGGCTGCCAGCGACCTGGCGCAGGCCGCGGCGCAGGCCTTCTTCGTACATCCAGTCATTGGGCAGCCAGCCGCAGCCAGGTTTGAACGGCAGTTGGCGAATCTCGAAGATCTGCTGCAGGTACCACTCGGAATTGAAGGTCGGGCGGCCGGTCTCGGCCTCGCTGTTCTGGCTTTCCAGCAGCTCGTTCGCCGCTCGATTGACGAAGAACCCCGCATTACCCTTGCTCACCAGCAGCCCCTGGGCAACCAGGCGGTCGTAGGCCTCGACCACGGTAAAGGTGCTCACCGAATAGCTCGCGGCAAAGGCGCGGATCGACGGGACCTTGGTGCCGGGCTTGAGGGTCTGGTTATCGATCAGCTCGCGCAGGCCGTCGATGATCTGGTTGACCAGCGGCGTGGAAGAGTCTGGGTGTAATTCGAACATTCGGGGCCTTCAGGAGTGCGTAACGCCAAGCGCCAGCGGGTGTATTGCATTGGCGGCCTGTACAGTGCAGTGCGAGATTCATGCCACTGTGCATGGCTCTCTACGTCGGACATTTTTACATTAGGTGTCAGATATCGCCACATAAAGCATGTTCAGTTCGCCTCAGGTGCCAACCCTGGGGCGCGTCAGCAGGCCGCCACGGAAGGCCTGCGTGTGTTAGCGCACACCATCCTGCCCGCATTAGCACTGATGTACAGGTGAAACCGAGAGCCATCGGGGTTTCACAGTTTTCCTTGGATAAAAAGAAGCACGGGGTACACAACTGATGGACGCAACATCCACAACCACCACCGCGAAAAGCGGGCACGAGAGCAAGCTCAGTGCCTCGCTCAAGTCGCGCCACCTGACGATGATGTCGATCGCCGGGGTTATCGGCGGCGCCTTGTTCGTCGGCTCCGGCAGCGTGATCCACAGCGCCGGCCCGGCCGCAGTGCTGGCCTATCTGGCCGGCGGCATCCTGGTGGTGCTGATCATGCGCATGCTGGGTGAAATGGCGACTTCCTCGCCGGACACCGGCTCGTTCTCCACCTACGCCGACCGCGCGATCGGCCGCTGGGCCGGTTTCACCATCGGCTGGCTGTACTGGTGGTACTGGGTCATCCTGATGGCCTGGGAAGCCTATGTGGCGGGCAAGATCCTGCACGGTTTCTTCCCCGACGTCAGCGTCAACGTGTTCGTGCTGGCCACGACCCTGCTGCTGATCACCGTCAACTTCTTCAACGTCAAGCACTACGGTGAGTTCGAATTCTGGTTCGCGCTGATCAAGGTGGTGGCGATCGTCTGCTTCCTGGTGGTGTGCACCGCCGCGGTGATGAACATCTGGCAGTTCGGTGAAGTGCGTGGCATGACCCACCTGACCGCCGAAGGCTTCATGCCCAACGGCATCACCACGGTCATTGGTGCCTTGCTCGGGGTGATGTTCGCCTTCCTTGGCGCTGAAATCGTCACCATCGCCGCTTCCGAAGCCAAGGACCCGGCTACCCAGATCGTCAAGGCCACCAACTCGGTGGTATGGCGTGTGTGCCTGTTCTACGTCGGCTCGATCTTCCTGATCGTCTGCCTGGTGCCGTGGAACGACCCGCAACTGGGTGTTTCCGGCTATGGCGCCTACCGCCGTACCCTGGAGCTGCTGGGCGTGCCGCACGCCGAACTGCTGATGAACTTCGTGGTGCTGACCTCGGTGAGCAGCTGCCTGATCTCTGGCCACTACACCGCTTCGCGCATGCTGTTCTCGCTGGCCCAGCGTGGCGACGCACCGTCATTCTTCAAGATCACCCGTGCCGGCACTGGTGTACCGGTGTACGCGATCATCGGCTCCTGCGCCGTGGCCGTGGTCTGCGCGCTGATCAACTTCAGCGAGACCCTGCGCCCGAAAGACGTGCTGGAAACCCTGATGAACACCACCGGCATGATTGCCCTGCTGGTGTACCTGGTGATCGCCTTCTCGCAGCTGCGCATGCGCCGCAAGCTGATCGCCGAAGGCAAGGAAGTGCGCCTGCAGATGTGGCTGTTCCCGTGGCTGACCTACCTGGTGATCGGCTTCATCATCGCCGCATTGGTGACCATGGCCTTCATGCCTGATTATCAGATCCTGGTGATTTCCACCGGCATCGCCGCGGCTGTCGTGGTGGCGATGGGCGTGGTGCACCAGATCCGTACTGGCAAGCAGCACTAAGCGTCAGTTGCGCTTGGAAACGGCCGGCTCCCTTGGGGACCCGGCCGTTTCGCGTTGTTGGGCCTGGTGTTTGTCCTCGGGCATGTGAAAGCGCTGGTTCATCCAGGGCGAACCGAGCAGGGCGGCGGCGGCGATCAGCGCCAGAATGGCCAAGGCCATGGATAGCTTCATGGGCATGCGCATAAAGGAACTGACTTCAAGCATAGGCCGACAGTTCAGGCGCATGCACTTGGGTACATGGCGTATGCTCATTGCATCGTCCGCCAACAGGAGCCGCCCATGGCCTGGTCCGCCACCCAGTATTCCCTCTTCGAAGACGAACGCACCCGCGCCGTGCGTGACCTGCTGGCCGCCGTGCCGCCGCGGCCGGTACGCCATGCCACCGACCTGGGCTGTGGCCCCGGCAACTCGACCGAAGTGCTGCTGCAGCGTTGCCCGGACGCCCAGGTAACGGCGCTGGACAGCGACAAGGACATGATCGACAAGGCCCGCGAGCGCAAGCGCCTGCATATTCCACGGGTACGCTGCGAAATTGCCGATATCAGCGACTGGTCCGCCCCCGAACCGCAAGACCTGATCCTGGCCAATGCCTCGCTGCAATGGGTGCCTGACCATGGCTCGCTGTACCCGCACCTGGTGCGCCAGCTGAGCGAAGGTGGCAGCCTGGCCGTGCAGACCCCCGACAACCTCGACGAGCCCGCTCACCGGCAACTGCGCAAGATCGCCAGCGACGGCCCGTGGGCGGAAAAATTCGCCGATTTCCAGTTGCCGCCGCGGCACAATGCGGCGTTCTACTACGACCTGCTCAGCCCCCTGTGCACGCGGGTGGACGTGTGGCGCACCACCTATCACCACCCGTTGACCGGCGGCGCCGAGGCGGTGGTGGAATGGTTCAAGGGGTCGGCGCTGCGGCCTTATCTGGCCAGGCTGGACGAAGCGGAACAGGCAAGCTTCCTGCAGATGTACCTGCAGGCCATGCAGCATGACTATCCGCCCGCCACCGATGGCAAGGTGCTGTTGCCGTTCCCGCGGCTGTTCGTGGTCGCGACCCGCTAGGCCCGGCGCCAGATGATGTAGCCGTAGATGACCAGATTGAACACCAGCACGACGCCGCCCAGCAGCAGCTGGATCTGTGGCGTCAGGCCGGCGGGGTAGATCAGTGGCCAGATGTAGTGCTCGACGAAGCCGCCGTGGTAACCCGCATCACCGGCGGCCAGGCGCATGCGGTTTTCCCAGTCGGTGAGCGGGCATTGCAGGTGCAGGCCTTCCACCGCCAGGCCCCAGGTCAGGGCGGGGAGGTGCAGGAGCAGGGCGGGGCGCCACCTGAGCACCAGCAGGCCGCCGAACAGGACCAGCAGGATGAAGGCCAGGTGAAGCAGGACCAGGGCGTCGGCGGCCAAGCGGTAGAGCATGGTGGGAGAGCCTGGAGTTGAGGTATTTCCAGAATAGTTGTATTGCCTGTGCTGGCCTCTTCGCGGCTAAAGCCGCTCCCACAGGAACTGCACAGGTTTCAGATGCTGTGGGGTACCTGTGGGAGCGGCTTTAGCCGCGAAGAGGCCGGTGCAGGCGCTACAACTCTTCCTGAACCATCTGCAGGAAAGTCGCCACCACCCGGCGGCTTCTCTGCTCGCTCAGACACACCAGGGTTTCGGTCAGATGCCGCTGGCAATCGACAATGGGCAGCGCGCATACCCTCGCATCTGCGCCAAACTCGGCCGCCGACACCACCCCCACGCCGATCCCCACCACCACCGCCTCACGCGCTGCCTCGCGGCCTTCCACCTGGATCGCCGGGCGGATCCGCAAGCCTGCGCGCTGCATCTCTTCCTCCAGCGTCTGCCGCGTCACCGACCCCGGCTCGCGCAGTACCAGCGGTGTGTCGTCCAGATCCGCCAGGTTGATCGAGCCACGGCTGGCCCACGGGTGGTTGTGCGAGACGAACGCCACCATCGGGTCGCGGCGCAGCGGCACGCAGTACAGCCGCTCGTCATCGACATCGCGCCCGAGCAGCGCCAGGTCGGCCTGGTAGCTGAACAGCCTGGCCAGTGACTCATCGGTGTTGCCGGTCTCGATCTTGACCTGGATGCCTGGGTAGCGCTGGCAAAAGCGTGCGATCTGCGGCAGCACGTGCACGGGCGCATCCACTGCCAGCACCAGGCTGCCGGTGTGCAGGGCGCGGGAGTCCTGCAGCAGGTCGTGCGCCTCGGCCTCGCAGGCGAACAGGCGCTGGCTGATGCCCAGCAGGCGCTCGCCCAGGTCGGTCAGTTGCACCGAGCGCTTGTTGCGGTGGAACAGCAGCACACCGAAACGCTCTTCGAGCTTGCGCACCTGGTCGGACACCGCCGGCTGGGTCAGAAACAGCTTTTGCGCGGCGCGGGTAAAGCTGCCGTGCACGGCCACTGCATGGAACGCCTTGAGTTGAGCGTGTGACACCGACATACCGCCTCCGGTAACAAGCTGGGCTTATGTGTGAAATACGATAAATCGATTTTCTTTATCAGTCAGCAACTGTTTCCATACGTTTCAACCCGAGGCCAACGCCACAAGCAGTGGCCGGGGCATGGCCCGCACATCGGTGCCATCTGACCAAATGACGAGCCTTCGTCATGCAGTGCGCAACACAACAACAAGACAGGCGTTTTTTAACAATCTGCCGGCACACTTGAGCAAGAGGTCAGAATCAATGAATCAAGCACTCGCTGCGTTGAAACGCTGGCGCATCCAGATTTTCGCGATCACCTGGCTGGCCTACGCCGCCTTCTACTTCACCCGCAAGGCCTTCTCGGTGGCCAAGCTCGGCATCGCTGAAGACCCGACGTTCATGCTCGACAAGGCCGCCATGGCCAACCTCGACGCGATCTACCTGGCCGCCTATGCCGTGGGCCAGTTCACCTGGGGCATGCTCGCCGACCGTTTCGGCCCGCGCGTGGTGGTGCTCGGTGGCCTGCTGATCTCGGCGGCGGCGGCCGTGGTGATGGGCAGCTTGGCGACCTTCCCGGTCTTCGCCACCTGCATGCTGGTCCAGGGGCTGGCGCAGTCCACCGGCTGGGCCGGGCTGTGCAAGAACATCGGCAGCTTCTTCCCGGCTTCGCAGCGCGGCCGGGTGCTTGGGCTGTGGAGTTCGTGCTACGCCTTCGGCGGCCTGGTCGCTTCGCCGTTCGCTGGCTGGTGGGCCTATACCCTGGTCGGCACCTGGCATGCGGCGTTCTTCTCGAGTGCCGCGGTGGTGGCCGGGGTGGCCGTGCTGTTCTTCTTCATGCAGCGCAACAAGCCGGAGGACGTCGGCCTTGCTGCGGTCGAACCCGAGCCGCAGAGCATGGCCCCGGCCGCTAACCTGTGCAGCGTGTGGGCGCCGCTGCGCGAAATCCTGCGCAACCGCACGGTGCTGACCCTGGGTCTGGCGTACTTCCTGCTCAAGCCCGCACGCTACGCCATCCTGCTGTGGGGGCCGGTGATCGTCTTCGAGCAGATGCCTTCGGTAGGCAAGGTCGGCGCGGCGATCATCCCCACTGCCTTCGAACTGGCGGGGCTGTTGGGCCCGATCATCATCGGCCTGGCTTCGGACAAGCTGTTCGGCGCCCGGCGCATGCCGGCCTGCGTGATCAGCCTGGTGCTGCTGACAGTGACCCTGGCAGCGTTCATGGCGGCCATGCACAGCGGCAGTATCGTGATGGTGGTGGCCTTGCTGTTCGTCATGGGCCTGACCCTGTACGGGCCGGATTCGATGATCAGCGGCGCGGCGGCCATCGACTTCGGCACGGCCAAGGCCGGCGCCACGGCGGCAGGTTTCGTCAACGGTTGCGGCTCGGTGGGCGCGGTGCTCGGCGGCCTGCTGCCGGGCTACTTCGACAGCGTCACGGTGTTCATCGTGTTTGCCGGCTGTGCGTTGTTCTCGGCCCTGGTGCTGCTGCCGCACTGGAACAGCCGCCCGGCCGGCACTGCCGCGGCCAACGACGTGGCGCCCAACACCAGCATGGCGATCAAGCCACTGCGTACCTGAAGGGCAGCGAGCAAGGCCGACGAAGCGTGAGATTACTTGTCGATCCACTGCCCGAGGGCGTATAAACTGCACCCACTTTTGGCCGGTCGCTTCCTGAACCGGCCGCCTGGTACAAAGAGAGTCGACATGGGCGCACAGTGGAAAGCCAAACATAGAGAAACAGCTGCCAATGCCAAGGGCAAGATCATGGGCAAGCTGGCCAAGGAAATCCAGATCGCGGCCAAGTCCGGCGCTGACCCGGACATGAACCCGCGCCTGCGCCTGGCCATCGCCCAGGCCAAGAAGGCCTCGATGACCCGTGAGACCCTGGAGCGTGCCATCAAGAAAGGCGCTGGCCTGGACGGCGATGCCGTGCAGTACCATGCCGTCAGCTATGAAGGCTTCGCCCCGCACCAGGTGCCACTGATCGTCGAGTGCCTGACCGACAACGTCAACCGCACCGTGGCGCAGATCCGCGTGCTGTTCCGCAAGGGCCAGCTCGGCGCCAGCGGCTCGGTGACCTGGGACTTCAACCACGTCGGCCTGATCGAAGCCACCCCGGAAGGCGATGCCGACCCGGAAATGGCCGCCATTGAAGCCGGTGCCCAGGATTTCGAGGAAGGTGAAGAAGAGGGGTCGACCTTGTTCATCACTGACACCACTGACCTGGATGCGGTACAGAAGGCCCTGCCTGAGCATGGCTTCACCGTCACTTCGGCGAAGATCGGTTATACCCCGAAGAACCCGGTGAGCGCGGCCAGCCTGAGTGCCGAGGCGCTGGCTGAAGTTGAAGCGTTCCTCGAAGCGATCGACGAGCACGATGACGTGCAGAACGTCTACGTGGGCCTGACCGCCTGAAAACTGGGGCCGCTTTGCGGCCCATTCGCGGGTAAACCCGCTCCTACAGGCCTGTGCATGCCCTGTAGGAGCGGGTTTACCCGCGAATGGGCCTGCAAAAACCACGCAAGGGAGCCTGCATGAACCCGACTTTCGCCTCCCTCAGCCTCGCCCACCTGCGCACCCTCGACTGCCTCCTGCAGCTGAAGAACCTCAGCCACGCCGCCGACCGCCTGGGCGTCAGCCAATCGGCCCTGAGCCGCCAGCTGGCCCACCTGCGCGAAGCCTTCGACGACCCGCTGCTGGTGCGTCAAGGCCGCGGTTATGTGCTTAGCGAGTATGCCGAAGCCCTGGTCGAGCCCCTGCGCCAGGTGCTCGAAGAGCTCCAGGCCCTGCGCCAACCCGCCGCTTTCGACCCGGCCCGCTGTGAGCGCCGGTTCTGCCTGGCCGCCTCCGATTACGTGGCCGAGCACATGCTGCCGCTGCTGGTGGCTGCCTTGGAGCAAGAGGCACCGGGTGTGTCCATCGACTACCGCACCTGGCAGGCCGGGCAATACGCCTTGCTTGCCAGCGGCGAGATCGACCTGGCCACCACCTTGTTCGACGAGTCGCCGCCCAACCTGCATGGTCGCCTGCTCGGTGAAGACCGCGCGGTGTGCCTGATGCGCCAGGACCACCCGCTGGCCGCGCTGGACGAGCTTGGCCAGGACGATTACCTGGCCTGCAAGCATGTGCGCATTTCCGGTGGCGGCGACAAGGACAGCTTTATCGACCGCCACTTGCGCGCCCAAGGTTTGCAGCGGCGCATCAGCCTGGAAGTACCGTTCTTCTCGGCGACCGTGCAGGTGATCGGCAACAGCCAGGCGCTGGCCACGGTGCCCGAGCACATCGCCCGGCAATTGTGCCGCCTGCATGGGCTGGCGTGGCGGCCGTTAGGGTTTGTCGAGCATACCCAGCGCTATTGGGTGGTGTGGCATCAGCGCTTGCAGGCCTCGGCCGAACACCGCTGGTTGCGCAACCGGGTGTTCGAGCTGTGGCGCCAGTCACAATTCGGGGTGCAGGGCGGGGTTGCAGGTTTGCCATAGCAGGTATGCGCGAAGCGGGGTTATTCGCATGGGCGCAGGCGCCTAGACTTGGGGCACTGGATAACCCTCAGGAGCGCGCGCGTGACCCCAGAACAATTCCGCCAGTACGGCCACCAGCTGATCGACCTGATCGCCGACTACCGCCAATCCGTCGGCGAACGCCCGGTCATGGCCCAGGTCGAGCCCGGCTACCTCAAGGCGCAGCTGCCACAGGCCGCCCCACAGCGAGGCGAGTCGTTCGAGGCGATCCTCGACGACGTCAACCAATGGGTCATGCCTGGCCTGTCGCACTGGCAGCACCCAGACTTCTACGGCTATTTCCCCTCCAATGGCACCCTGTCGTCGGTGCTTGGCGACTTCCTCAGTACCGGCCTTGGCGTGCTCGGCCTGTCGTGGCAATCCAGCCCGGCGTTGAGCGAGCTGGAGGAAACCACCCTCGACTGGCTGCGTCAGTTGCTCGGGCTGTCGGCCCAGTGGAGCGGGGTGATCCAGGACACTGCGTCCACCAGTACCCTGGTGGCGCTCATCAGTGCCCGCGAACGAGCCACCGACTATGCGCTGGTCCGCGGCGGCCTGCAGGCCGAGGCCAAGCCATTGATCGTCTATGTCAGTGCCCATGCTCACAGCTCGGTGGACAAGGCTGCACTGCTGGCCGGCTTCGGCCGCGCCAACATCCGCCTGATCGCGACCGACGAGAAATTCGCCATGCGCCCGCAGGCGCTGCAGGCTGCCATCGAGCAAGACCTGGCCGCCGGCAACCAGCCCTGTGCGGTGGTCGCCACCACCGGCACCACCACCACCACCGCCCTCGACCCGCTGCGCCCGATCGGCGAAATCGCCCAGGCCAACGGGCTGTGGCTGCATGTCGACTCGGCCATGGCCGGTTCGGCGATGATCCTCCCGGAATGTCGCTGGATGTGGGATGGCATCGAGCTGGCCGACTCTGTGGTGGTCAACGCGCACAAATGGCTGGGCGTGGCATTCGATTGCTCGATCTACTACGTGCGTGATCCGCAGCACCTGATCCGGGTGATGAGCACCAACCCGAGCTACTTGCAGTCGGCGGTGGATGGCGAGGTGAAGAACCTGCGTGACTGGGGGATCCCGCTGGGCCGGCGCTTCCGTGCCTTGAAACTGTGGTTCATGTTGCGCAGCGAAGGCGTGGAGGCCTTGCAGCAGCGCTTGCGCCGTGACCTGGAGAATGCCCGCTGGCTGGCGGAGCAGGTTGCAGCGGCGGCGGAGTGGGAAGTGCTGGCACCGGTGCAACTGCAGACCTTGTGCATTCGCCATCGGCCGGCGGGGCTGGAAGGGCAGGCGCTGGATACGCACACCAGGGCGTGGGCCGAGCGGCTGAATGCGTCCGGGGTGGCGTATGTGACGCCGGCGACGCTCGAAGGGCGGTGGATGGTACGGGTTTCGGTGGGGGCCCTGCCGACCGAGCGGGAGCATGTGGCAAAGCTTTGGCACAGCCTGCAGGAAGTGGTCAAAGGCTGAAGGTGCCGGGGCCGCTGAGCGGCCCCAGCGATCTGTCAGTGGCTCACAGCCTGAAAGCTGCCTTTGCGGCTGGCTTCGAAGGCGCCCTTGTCCATCGGCTTGGCATCCGGATTGCCCAGGTCTTCCATCGCCAGACGGTGAGTCTCCGGGGCAATGTAGGCCGCCAGCGCACACACGCAGGTGATGAAGAAGGCCAGGCCACCGATCACCAGCGGGATGTTGTCCGAACCCGGTGGCGCCACCAGGGCGAACAGGGCTGGCAGCATGGCGGTGAGCATGGTGCCGATGTTCTGCGCGATGGCCATGGCCGAAACGCGGTAGCGGGTGTGGAACAGCTCCGGGTAGAAGCTTGGGAACACCGCGTTGTAGCCCTGGTAGACCATGCCCCACATCACGATCGAGGTGGCGAAGGCCAGTGGCACGTTCTGGATGCTGATTGCATACAGGTAGACGAAGGCCAGCAGGCCAGAGCCCAGGCAGCCGGCGATCATGGTCGGGCGGCGGCCGATCTTGTCGGACAGGTTGCCCACGAACGGAATCACCAGCACCGCGACGATGTTGCCCACCACCGGGATCCACAGGTACACGCTCTTGTCGAAGCCGATGCCGTAGGCCGGCTGTACCGCATAGGCGGCGCCGAAGATGGTGGCAACCACCGGGATCACGTTCATCAGCGCCATGAACATCACCAGCACCATGTGCTTCCAGCTGTGCCGGAAGGCTTCGCTGATCGGCGATTTGGCGACCTTGTCCTGCTTCTCTTCCTTCACGAATGCCGGGGTTTCGTGCACTTCCCGGCGGATGATGAAGCCTGCGATCAGGACGACGGCGCTCAACAGGAACGGAATGCGCCAGCCCCAGTCGTTGAACGCCTCACTCGGCATGAAGTAGGCCAGCGGCAGGAACACCGCCGCCGCCAATACCTGGCCGGCCTGCACGCCCTGCAAGGTGAAGCTGGCGTAGTAGCCGCGTCGGCCGAACGGAGCGTGCTCCATGATCATCGAGCTGGCCCCGGAGATTTCCCCGGCCACGGCAAAGCCCTGGACCAGGCGCAGCAGCACCAGCAAGGCCGGCGCCAGCAGGCCGATGTCGTGGTAGGTCGGCAGCAGGCCGACGGCCATGGTCGACAGGCCCATCAGGAACATACAGAGCAGCAACACGTTCTTGCGCCCGCGGGTGTCACCCCAGTGACCGAGCACGAAGGCACCGACAGGGCGCGCCAGGTAACCCACACCGTAGGTGGCCAACGAGGCGATGATGGCCATTTTCGGGTCGGTGTTGGGGAAGAAGATCTGCGGGAAGATCAGCGCCGCTGCCTGGGCATAGATGAAGAAATCGTAGTATTCGAGTGCCGAGCCAATCCATCCACTGGCGGTCGCTTTCTTGGCTTGAGAGCTTGAGTGAGCCATCGTTGTCTCCGTTGTTCTTGTAGGTCGCCGCACGGCTGGCGTCGCCCAGGGGCGGCCAGAGGGGTGCGATCGCTTTTCGGGAGTAGGGCGGTTATAGCGCGATTGACCGCAGGCGGTGTCTGCAGAGGGAAGACGAACGAGCAGGTGCGGATCGCAAGGCGATGGAGGTGTGCATAGGTCGGTACCCGGTTTATTGAACTTATTATGTTGTGACGTTGGGCTTGTCTGCGCAGGTTCTGCCAAATGACCCTCAGGGCAGAAGAGGGCGGTCGGTGGGCCTGCGTCTGGGTCCATGTTTGCTTAGGGTTGGCACTGAATCAATTCGCCAAAATCGGTTTTGTGCGGTAATCGAACGCAAAACTAACCATTTCGTACAAACAGATTGCCCGCCCGACTTTACCTGCGAATAATCAACAGTGCCAGAAACCCCAGCGGGTTCTCGGCTCGTCGTCCGTCCAATAACAAGGAACTCCTTCATGCAGCGTTCGATAGCCACCGTGTCCTTGAGCGGCACCCTGCCGGAAAAGCTCGAAGCCATCGCCGCCGCCGGTTTCGACGGCGTCGAGATCTTCGAGAACGACCTGCTGTACTACGCCGGCAGCCCGCGCGAAGTGCGGCAGATGTGCGCTGACCTCGGCATTGCCATCACCCTGTTCCAGCCATTTCGCGACTTCGAAGGCTGCCGCCGAAACCGCCTGCAGAAGAACATCGACCGCGCCGAGCGCAAGTTCGACCTGATGCAGGAGCTGGGCACCGACCTGGTGCTGGTGTGCAGCAACGTCCAGGCCGATGCCCTGGGCGATGAACAGATCCTGGTGGACGACCTGCGCCTGCTCGCCGAGCACGCCGGCAAGCGCGGCCTGCGGATCGGCTACGAAGCACTGGCCTGGGGCCGCCACGTCAATACCTACCAGCAAGTATGGAACCTGGTGCGCCAGGCCGACCACCCGGCACTGGGGGTGATCCTCGACAGCTTCCACACCCTGTCGCTCAAAGGTGACCCGGCGGCGATCCGCGACATCCCGGGCGACAAGATCTTCTTCGTGCAGATGGCCGATGCGCCGATCCTGAACATGGACGTGCTGGAGTGGAGCCGCCACTTCCGCAACTTCCCAGGCCAGGGCGAAATGGACCTGGCCGGCTTCCTCGCGCCAATCCTGGCCACCGGCTACCGCGGCCCGCTGTCGCTGGAAATCTTCAACGATGGCTTCCGTGCAGCACCGCCACGGCAGAATGCCGCCGACGGCCTGCGCTCGCTGCTGTACCTCGAAGAACAGACCCGCCTGCGCCTGGAACAGGAAGGCATCACCCTCGAGCCTGGCGTGCTGTTCACCCCGCCGGCTGCCAGCGCCTACGACGGCGTGGAGTTCCTTGAGTTTGCCGTCGACGAAGCCGTCGGCGCGCGCCTGGGCAGTTGGCTCAAGCGCCTGGGCTTTGCCGAAGCCGGCAAGCACCGCAGCAAGGAGGTGCGCCTGCTGCGCCAGAACGACATCAACATCGTGCTCAACGCCGAGCCGTACTCGTTTGGCCACAACTTCTTCGAGGCCCATGGCCCGTCGCTGTGCGCCACCGCCCTGCGGGTGAAGGATGAGCACGCCGCGCTGCAACGCGCCACCGACTTCCGCGGCCAGCCATTCCGTGGCCTGGTCGGCCCCAACGAATGCGAAGTGCCGGCCGTGCGTGCGCCGGACGGTAGCCTGATCTACCTGGTGGAGCAGGGCAAGGAAGGGCCGTCGCTCTACGACACCGACTTCCGCCTGGACCCGGCGGCCACTGTCACTGGCGGTCTGCAGCGCATCGACCACATGGCCCTGGCGCTGCCGGCCGAGTCGCTGGACAGCTGGGTGCTGTTCTACAAGAGCCTGTTTGACTTTGCTGCCGACGACGAAGTGGTGCTGCCCGACCCGTATGGCCTGGTCAAGAGCCGCGCCTTGCGCAGCCAGTGCGGCAGCCTGCGCTTGCCGCTGAACATCTCGGAGAACCGCAACACCGCCATCGCCCATGCGCTGTCCAGTTACCGCGGTTCGGGTGTGCACCACATCGCCTTCGACTGCGCGGACATCTTCGCCGAAGTGGCACGGGCCAAGGAGTCGGGTGTGCCGTTGCTGGAAATCCCGTTGAACTACTACGACGACCTGGCGGCGCGGTTCGATTTCAATGACGAATTCCTCAGCGAACTGGCGTACTACAACGTGCTGTACGACCGTGACGCTCAGGGCGGCGAGCTGTTCCATGTGTATACCGAGCCGTTCGAGGAGCGTTTCTTCTTCGAGATCATCCAGCGCAAGGGTGGCTATGCCGGGTATGGCGCGGCGAACGTCGCGGTGCGCCTGGCGGCCATGGCCAAGCGGCGGAGCGGGGTGGCGCGCAAGCCGGTGCTGTGATTGCGAGGTGGCGCTCGTGAGTGGGAGGGCTGGGTTGATAGGCGCTTGCCATGAGAGGGTGTAAGGGCTGAAAGGCGCCTGCCCTGACATCTTCAGCGCCTATGAGATCGAGCGCCGCCCGCGCGGCGCATCGCGGGCAAGCCCGCTCCCACATTTGTTTCGGGCCAGTCACTCCTGTGAAGCCAACAGGGACTGCCTTGTTGGCATGGCGAAGCATCTCGGTGGGCGCTTATGCCGCTCCACCTGTCTCCAGACATGCACCAAGGCGGATCCTGTTGGCGGCACAGGAATGACTGGCCCGAAACAAATGTGGGAGCGGGCTTGCCCGCGATGCGCCGCGCGGGCGGCGCTCGATCTCATAGGCGCTGCTAACCTTTGGGCCTACTCTGACTGCCATACACCTCAACCGCATGAGCACGCTCGGCGTGGAGGTCGGGCAGATCACCTTGTTCTTCCGTCGCTTGCCGCAGGGCGAACCACTCACGGATAATCCCGGCAAATCCCAATAAGACACTCCGTGAGCCGCCATGAGCAACCCCGTAGCCCCCCTCAGCACGCCTGAACCCTCGGCTACGCGCCAACCGCGCAAGAACAACCCCGAGAAAACCCGCGAGGACATCCTCCAGGCCGCCATCAACGAGTTCGTCCAGCAGGGCCTGGCCGGCGCACGGGTGGACGCCATCGCCGAGCGTACGGCAACCTCCAAGCGCATGATCTACTACTACTTCGGCAGCAAGGAGCAGCTGTACGTCGAGTGCCTGGTCAAGCTGTATGGTGATATCCGCAAGACCGAGCAGAGCCTGGACCTGGAGTCGCTGCCGGCCGAACAGGCGATTTGCCGGCTGGCCGAGTTCACCTTCGACCACCACGACCGCAACGTCGACTTCGTGCGCATGGTGTGTACCGAAAACATCCATTACGGCGAGTACATCAAGAAGTCGCCGGCCATTCGCGAGATGAGCAGCCTGGTGCTGCAGGCGTTGGGCAGCACGCTGCAACGTGGCGTCAGGGAGGGCGTATTCCGCCCGGGCATCGAGGTCATCGACCTGCACATGCTGATGAGTTCGTTCTGCTTCTATCGGGTGTCCAACCGCCACACCTTCGGCGACATCTTCCAGATCGACCTGGCCGACGAGCAGGTCAAGCTGCGCCATCGGCAGATGATCTGCGACGTGGTGCTCAGCTACATCCGCGCCTGAACCCGCTTACTCGCCCAGCCGTTGCTCGCGTGACGGCGGGTAGCCGAAGTAGGCGGCGTAGCATTTGCTGAAGTGCGATACCGAGACGAAGCCGCAGGCCACTGCCACCTCCATCACCGACAGGTCGGAGTACTGCAGCAGGCGGCGGCTCTTGGTGATGCGCAGTTCCATGTAATAGCGCCGCGGCGATGTGCCGAGCTGGGCCTGGAACAGGCGGTCGATCTGACGACGCGAGCGACCGCTGTAGGCGGCCAGCTGGTCCAGGCTCAGGGTCTCCTCGAGGTTGTTCTCCATCAGCTCGACAATGGTGCGCAGGTGCAAGCTCATCGACTTCTTCGCCCCTGGGCCGACCTGACGGTAGCGGGCGCCGGAGAACGACAGGATTTCTTCCACCCCTTCGGCCAAGCCGTCGCCGTACAGGCGGCGCACCAGGCCAAGCATCAGCTCCATGGCACCGTTGGGGCTGGCAGCGCTGAGGCGGTCGCGGTCGAGGGTGAAACTGGCCGGGGTGATGCGGGTTTGCGGGCTGCGCTCGGACAGGCTGGCGCGCTGTTCGGGGTGGATGCTGCAGCCGTAATCATCGAGCACACCGGCGCGGCCGAGGAACCAGGCGCCATTCCACAGCCCGCCCAGGGCCATGCCGTGGGCGGCGCATTCATCCAGCAGGCGGTCGAGTTCGGGGTATTTCAGCGGCGTGCGCAGGCCGCCGCAGACGATCAGCAGGTCGAGTTCCTTGAGGTCGCTGGCGGACAGTTCGCTGGCCACCAGTTCCAGGCCCAGGTCGCTGAGCACCCGGTCACCCTTGAGTGACAGCGGGGTGAAGCGAAAGCTGTCGGCACGCAGCAGGTTGGCGGTGACCAGCACGTCCATGGCCACGGTGAAGCTGGCCATCGAGAAGTGCTCGAGCAGGATGAAGTCGACGCGGTAGGGGGCCTCGGGGCACCCGGCGCTGGCCTTGAGCCGCAGCATGTTGCTGGTGCTGGTCTTCTTGCTGAACTGACGTGGGGTGGGCACTCTGGACTCCGCTTCCTGGCTGGCCAGCAGAGTGTGGCGGCAGCGTGCGGGAAAGACAATCGCCGGCGCGCGCGTGTCGTGGTGCAGGTCGTGTTGAGGCAAGTGGACTATGCTGGCGCTTCTGTTCTGGAGAACCTCGATGAAATACGCCATCGCGTTACTGTTCGGTCTGCTGCCGTTGCTGGCCCACGCCCTGGAGCCAGGCGAGCGGTTGGCACCCTGGACGCTGCTTGACCAGTACGATCAGCCTTACAGCCTGAAAACCGACACTCACCTCCTGCTGGTGGCCCGCGACATGGAGGGTGCCAAGCTGCTCAAGGCCGCCTTGGCCGACGCGCCCAAGGGCTACCTGGAGGCGCGCGAAGCGGTGTTCGTCGCCGATATCCACCGCATGCCGGCGCTGATCAGCAAGCTGTTCGCCATTCCGGCGATGCGTGATTACAGCTACCGGGTGTTGCTCGACCGCGAAGGCCGTATTGCCAGTCGCTATCCGGGGCAGGCGGGGCAGGTTTCATGGCTGCGCTTGAAGGATGGGGTGCTGGTGAGCGAGCAGGCCTTTGCCGATGCCGTGGCGCTCAAGGCGGCCCTGGACGGGGTGTCGGCGCACTGATGATGCGTCAGAGCCCTGTCTGTGACAGGGCTCTGAGCGTTCAGTTACACAGCGGAAGCGGGCCGCCTTCACCCTTCAACGCCACGCCTTCCCAGCGGGCAATGACCAGGGGCGCAATGGCATTGCCAAGCACGTTCAGCGTGGTCGTACCGCTTTCGATGACGCGGAAGATGCCGGCCACAAGTGCCACCGCTTCCAGTGGCAGCCCGGCCGATGCCAATGTCGCCGAGAGGATGATGATTGCAAAGCCGGGTACCCCTGCGGCGCCTTTGGAGGTGAGCACCATCGTGACGACCAGCAGAATCTGCTGGGATAGCGTCAGGTCGATGCCGTACAGCTGAGCGATGAAGATCGTCGCGACGCCCAGGAAGATCGACGCGCCATCCAGGTTGAAGGCGTAGCCGACTGGCACCACGAAACTGACGATGCGCCTTGGAACGCCATACCGTTCCAGCTTTTCCATCAACTGCGGCATGACCGCGGCCGACGCGGCGCTGGAGCAGGCCAGGATCAGTTCATCCTTGAAGTAGCGCACCAGCTTGAGCAGGTTCTCGCCTATCAGGTAGCAGATGCCACCCAGCACGATCAGCGCAAACAGCAGCAGTGCCAGGTACACCACGCCAATCAGCTTGAGCAGTGGCAGCAGCGAGTCGAAGCCGAAGGTGGCGACGGTGGAGCCGATCATGCCGAACACGCCAATCGGAGCGTAGGCCATCACATAGTTGACCAGTTTGAACATGGCGTCGGCGGTGCCCTGCAGGGTGGCGATTACCGCAGCACTCTTCTCCCGTGGCAACGCGTTCAGGGCCATGCCAAACAGTACGGCAAAGAACAGGACCGACAATAGCTTGCCTTCGGAAAGCGACTGGAACACGTTGTCGGGCACGATGTTCTGCACGATCAGCAGGGCGCTTTTGGCGGGTTCCCTCTTCATCACCGCATCACCCTGTGCCATCCCTGCGATGACGGTGCCTGACCCGGGTTGCAGCAGGTTGCCAAGCACCAGTCCGACAATGATCGCCAAGGTGGTGATGGCAAAGAAGTAACCAAGCGACTTGGCCCCATGCGGCCGAACGACTTGTTGTCGCCGCCTCCGGCAATGCCAAGCACCATGCAACAGAAGACGATCGGTACGACGATCATCTTCATCATCTTGATGAAGATGTCACCCAAGGGCTTGAGGATTTCGGTGCTTGCCCACTGTTGATAAGCGGGATGGCTGTTCAGGTACCAGCCGACGAGGATACCGAGCAACAGACCGACAACGATCTGCCAGACCAGCGGGACTTTTTTCATGGCTCTAGCCTTTTTTATAGAAGGTGTGCTGCGCGATTGGCAGTAGCTAGATGCGTGAGCGCGAGCGCCCACGCCGAGGGCACGCGAAATGTTCAGGTTTATTTGGCGAAAAGCTGCCCCATGTCCCTGAACGCCTTGAATTCAAGGGCATTACCGCAGGGGTCGAACAGGAACAGGGTGGCCTGTTCGCCCACCTGGCCTTTGAAACGGATGTACGGTTCGATGACGAACTGGGTGCCCAGCGCGGTCAAGCGCTTGGCTAGCGCTTCCCATTCGTCCCAATGCAGGATGACGCCAAAATGCGGGGCCGGCACATTGTGGCCATCCACAGGGTTGCTCAAGGCCTGTTCCTGATACGCCATCTTCGGGTGTTCGTGGATCACCAACTGATGGCCAAAGAAGTTGAAGTCGACCCATTGTGCAGCCGATCGGCCTTCTTCAAGGTTGAAGACTTGGCCATAGAACTCTCGGGCTGCAGCAATATCGTGAACGGGGATTGCCAGGTGGAAAGGGGAAAGGCTCATCAGGTGCTCCTGTGAATCGATTTGATGGAGGCGAAGGCCGGGGGCTTTCGTCTTGAACCTGAAAACCGAGCTTGCCGGCAAGCGTCTGTTTTTTGTTCTGCGGACGAGTTTAGGGATGGCGAACCAATAAAAAAATCAATATATTTTTCTTAAAAACACAAAGGAAATTTGTTGATGATCCGCGAGCTGAAGACGCTGATCGTGGTCGCCCGCGAGGGCACCTTTGCCGCGGCGGGCTTGAAGGTCAACCTGACCCAGGCAGCGGTGAGCGCCCAGATGCAGCGGCTGGAGGAGGAACTGGGGTTCGAGATTTTCGAGCGCCGGGGCAGGAACGCCCAGTTGAACCGGCGTGGTCAGCAGGTTCTGATTCAGGCGCAGGAAGTGATCCGGCTCTACAGCAGCCTGGGTTCCAATGAGCCTGGGGCCGCGCCCACTGTGCAGGTGGACATTGGAGCCATCGCATCCATTCAGCGGTCACTGCTGCCCCAAGCACTGGCGCAGTTTCATGCGGCCCGTTCGGAGTGCCGCACCCGCATCATTCCCGGGTTGTCACTGGAGTTGCTCAGCGCAGTCGACGCCAGGGAGATCGATATCGCGGTGATCATCCGTCCGCCATTCGAGCTGCAGAGCGATTTGCAATGGACGACCCTGGCCCGCGAGCCTTACCGCCTGATCGTGCCCGCAGGACTGGAGCAGGCGCACTGGAGTGATCTGCTGAGCACGCAGCCCTTCATTCGCTATGACCGCTCTTCGTTCGGCGGTCGTCAGGTCGATCGCTTCCTGCGCCAGGCGCATTTCAGCCCCCGCGAAGTGTGCGAGCTGGACGAACTGGAGGCCATCACCGAACTGGTTGGCAAGGGCGTTGGCGTGGCGCTGGTACCGCAGACCGTCACCCAGGATGCCTGGCCCGCCAGCGTGCGGGCCTATGACCTTGGTGCGCATACCTTCCATCGCGACATTGGCCTGGTGCACCACGCCAACGTGCTCTTGAGCGAGCAGGTGACGCAACTGATCGCCCTCATCGTCCAGGCCGCCCGACACTCGGCGACTTGAGACGCGCGGGTTGTCACTGAACGCACGTAGCAAATCCAACTGAACCCTCAGCGCTGGCAGCAACCCAACCCAGTACATGCCAACGGGAGAGTGCTCATGGAAATCGGAACGATCTGGATCATTGTCGCGGCCTTGGTCATCCTGCTCGAGATCTTTGCCATCTGGCACATCATCGGCAGCGATCGGCGCGCAGAGCGCAAGATGCTGTGGGTTGTGTTCGTGGTCTATGCACCGTTCCCGGGGCTGCTGTTCTGGGCTTGGCGTGGGCCGCGGGCAGTGAAGGGCAGGGCGGTGCTGGAGGAGAAATGACGGCGGCGGTATCAGGCGCATGGCGCCTGATACCGGTGGGTTCAGTCGGGCGTGATGCCGATTTTGATGGCCGGGTCCAGGCCGCTGACCATCAGGCTGCCGGCGAAGCTGACCGTGTCCTCTACCTCCAGTGCCTTGAACGCGTCACGGATGCGGGTACGAATCGCCTTGCTGGCTTCTTTGCGCTTTTCGTCAGGCGTACCCGGTGACAGGACAACCTCACCGTGCAGCGTCGTTTCGACTTTGCCGGAGGTCTTCCAGCCCATTTCTTCGCGCAGGTGGGTTCGCGCTATCGCGGCGTCACCTTCATGGTCATTGTTCACCGGGCTGATGGTGTAGGCGAGTTGGAACGCATAGGGCTTGCTCATGGCTTTTCCTTCAGTGAAGCGGCGCTACGCCGCAGTGCTGGCCTCCGTGCCGGGAACTGCAATCTAGCGAACTGTGCGGCGCAATCCTACATACACGTGGTTGAGGTTCTGCACGGCGATAAAGAAGTTTCCTACAACAGCTTGACCTACCTAACTCGAGCCCACCAGCGGCAGCCGCCTGCTGTTTCTCGCCGGGCAGGGCGGGGAGGATGCCAATGGGCAGCTGCCGCCCGATTTTGCAGGCCAAGCCCGCCAGGCGCTGGCCAATGCCACCCAAGCCGGCGAACAGGCCATCCGAGGCACCACAAAAGCCTTAGAATGACGTTTTGCCCGAGCCACCCCAGCCATGCTGCCCATCGAACTGCTGCCCACCACCCCCGATCAGGCCGAACTGATCCGTAACCTCTACCAGTTCTATGCCTATGAGTCCTCCGACTGGGAGCAGGAAGATGTCGAAGTGGACGGCCGTTTCTACATTCACGAAGAGCACCTGCAGCGCTACTGGCAGTCCCCAGGCTGGAGCGCCAGCCTGGTGCTGGCGGACGGTTTCATTGCCGGCTTCGTGCTGGTAGAGCGCAGCGAACTGCCCGGTTTCGACGCGCTGGAACTGGCCGACCTGTTCATCCTCAAGCGCTATCGGCGCCAGGGCATCGGCCGTGCCGTGGCCAACCAGTTGCTCGCCAGCCCCGGCGACTGGCTGCTGCGTTGCTACGCCCTGGATCCGATCGCGGTGGCGTTCTGCAAGGCCGTGGTGGCCGACCTGCAACGGCCCGTGCAACAGATCTTCCCCGCCGACGAGCCTGACCTGCTCACCTACCAGGTGACCTCCGTCTTTCACTGACCCGCAGCAAAATTCTGTGACCTACTTCACAAAGTTCACTCGCAAGGCATAATGCCAGCACTGCCTTACAAGACCCGGCCGCCCTGGCCCGGGGTTCCTTTCGTGCGCGTCGCAGGTTCAGGTAAATTTCATGTCGCTAGTCGCAAGCCCCGACATCATGTACCGGCTGTTGATCCAGAGCGTGGTGGACTATGCCATCTACCTGCTCACCCCCGACGGTATTGTCGCCAACTGGAACCCCGGCGCACAGCGCGCCAAGGGCTACCGCGCCGAGGAGATCGTCGGCCAGCATTACTCGCTGTTCTACAGCGAAGACCAGCGCGCGGCCGGCCTGCCTGAGCAGAACCTGGAACAGGCCCGCAGCAGCGGCCGTTTCGAAGAGATCGGTGCGCGCCTGCGCAAGGACGGCACGGCCTTCCACGCCCATGTGGTGATCGAGGCGGTACGTGACGACCACGGCCAGCTGGTCGGCTTCGCCAAGGTCACCCGCGACATTTCCGAGCGCCGCCAGCAGGAGCTGGAGCTGTTGCAAGCCAAGGAACTGGCCGAGCAGTACAGCCAGGAAATGGCCAACCTGTCGCAGTTCCTTGACTCGGTGATTGCCAACATCCCTGCCAGCGTCATCGTCCAGGACCTGGCAAGCCAGCGCATCCTGCTCGCCAACCAACAGGCCGAGCGCCTGTTCGGTGGCGGCGCCAAGCCAATGATCGGCCACACGCCCGCAGAGTGCCTGGCACCGGCCGCGGCGGATTACCTGGAAACCCAGCTCAGCCGTGGGGCGCGCAGCAGCAAGGGCTTTGCCGCCGAAACCCGGGTCGACACCGCCTGTGGCCCGCGCACCCTGCGCAGCCGCGCGCTGCTCAGCCAACAGTGTGAGGGCCAGGCAGATTACGTGCTGTTCGTGGCCGAAGATGCCACCGAAGAGCTGGCCGCCCACGCGCAGATCCACCATATGGCGCACCACGACGCCCTTACCGGGCTGCCCAATCGCACCCTGTTCCATGAGCGCCTCAAGCAGGCCCTGGTGCGCGGTCACGACAACGAGAAGCTCACTGCCGCACTGTGCCTGGACCTGGACAACTTCAAGAACATCAACGACTCCCTCGGCCATGCCTTCGGTGACAAGCTGCTGCGCGCGCTCGGCAAGCGCCTGCGCCGCGAGCTGCGCGAGCACGACACCCTGGCCCGCTTGGGCGGTGACGAGTTCGCCGTGGTGCTGACCCATCTGGACAGCCGCGAGGCCGCCTGCAACACCGCCAGGCGCCTGATCGAGGCGATCTGCCCGCCATTCCAGATCGAGGGCCATCAGTTCTCGGTGGGGCTCAGCATCGGTATCGCCATCGCCCCCGACGACAACGACCAGGCCGAACAACTGCTCGGCTACGCCGACATGGCGCTGTATGAGGCCAAACGCAACGGCCGTAACCGTTACGAGTGTTTCCACCTGGAGCTGGATGTCGCCGCCCGTCAGCGCCGCCTGGTGGAAACCGACCTGCGCACGGCGCTGCACCTGGGGCAGTTGCACCTGCATTACCAGCCGGTAGTGGACCAGCAGACCAACAGCGTGACCGGCTACGAGGCGCTGTTGCGCTGGGAGCACCCGACCCGGGGCATGGTCATGCCGATGGACTTCATCCCCATCGCCGAGGAGACCGGGTTGATCCACGAGCTCGGTACCCGGGCGCTGAACCTGGCGTGCCAGGAGGCGGCCAGCTGGGGCACCGAGCAGACCGTGTCGGTGAACCTGTCGCCGGTGCAGTTCAAGAACGCCAACCTGGTCCACAGCGTGGCCCTGGCCCTGGCCGACTCGGGCCCGGCACCGCAGCGCCTGGAGCTGGAGATCACCGAGTCGGTGCTGCTGGGCAACAGTGAAGAGAACGTGCGCACACTGCGGGCGCTGAAGGACCTGGGTGTGTCGATTTCGCTGGATGACTTCGGCACCGGCTACTCGTCGCTGGGCTACCTGCGTTCGTTCCCGTTCGACCGGATCAAGATCGACAAGTCGTTCGTCCATGACATGTGCGACAGCCGCGAGGCGATGTCGATCATCCGTGCGATCACCGAGCTGTCCAACAGCCTGATGATCAAGACCACAGCCGAAGGCGTGGAGTCGCAAGAACAGATGCAACGGCTGCGGGCAGAAGGGTGCTCGCACTTCCAGGGCTACCTGTACGGGCGGCCGGCGCCGGCCAGTGAGCGCCTGAAGCAGGTTTGTGTGTAGTGGTTCGAGGGCCCCGTCAGGACTCAGCTGTTCCAGTCCGGCGCAAAGTTCGGGCTGACGACCCGCTGCCCCTTCGGCAACCCGGCAATCAGCGCGCGGTCGGCATCATCCAGCCGCACCTCCAGCGCCGCCAGGTTGGCCAGCTGGTTGTCCCGGCTGCTGGCCTTGGGAATCACCGCTACGCCCGCTTGATCGAGCAACCAGTTCAACGCCACCTGGCTCGGCAGTACGCCGTGCTTGCGCGCAATCTCGCGGATCACCGCCTGCTCCGCCGCGCGGCCACGGGCCAGCGGGGTGTAGGCGGTCAGCACCAGGTCATGCTGGCGAGCGTAGTCGAGCAGCGGTTGCTGGTCGAGCAATACGTGGTATTCGACCTGGATCGCCGACAGTGGCGCGCCCAGTTCCTCGATCACACGGCGCAGCAGGCCGAGTGGGAAGTTGGCCACGCCGATGCAGCGCGCCTTGCCCTCGTCGCGCAATGCCACCAGGGTTTCGATGCTACGGGCCAGATCCCAGTCCTTGGCGGGCCAGTGGATGTGGAACAGGTCGACCTGCTCGGTGCCCAGCGCCCGCAGGCTGTCTTCCAGCGACTGGCGCATGGCCTTGGGCTCAAGGCGGTCCCACCAGACTTTGGTGGTCAGGTGGATCTGCTCACGCGGCACGCTGCTGTCACGCAGGGCCTGGCCGACAGCGGCTTCGTTGGCGTAGGCAGTGGCGGTGTCGATGTGCCGGTAACCCAGCTCCAGCGCCTGGTGCACGGCGCGGGTGCACGCGTCGCCGGTCATTGGCCAGGTGCCCAGGCCGATGCAGGGCAGGTCCAGGCCGTTGCGGGTAGTGAGCCGTTGCATGAAAACTCCTTGTTCAAGGTCGAGGGTCCGCAGGCGATGGTGCGCGCTTTGCCAGGCACAGGCCATGCAGCCGGGGTAGAAAGTGGTCGATCAGCGAACGGAATGGCGAACGTTCCAGGTAAAGCCTGGAATTGAACTTCCTTAAGTTGTCGTATCTCTTCTAGAATCCGTGCTGTCGCACCTGCCCCTGACGCAGCACTGAGCCGCGCCGCCGACGAGAACGCCATGAGTTCCAGTACACCGTTGTCCGGAGTCAACCAACCCCTGCGTGGCATTGCCCTGGTAGTGGTGGCGACCTTCCTGTTCGCCAGTCACGATGCCCTGTCCAAGTTCCTCGGTGGGCTGTATCCGATCGTCATGGTGGTGTGGGCCCGTTATGTGGTGCACACGCTGTTGATGGCCGGGATTTTCCTGCCCAAGTCCGGGCTCAATGTCTTGCGCACCCGTCGCCCGCTGCTGCAGACCTTGCGTGCACTGAGCCTGTTGAGCACCAGCCTGCTGTTCACCAGCGGCCTGCAATACCTGCCCTTGGCCGAGGCAACCTCGGTCAACTTTCTCGCCCCGGTGCTGGTCACCGCACTCTCGGCGCCCTTGCTCAAGGAGCGGGTGACGACAGGGCAATGGGTGGCGGTGGTATTGGGCTTCATCGGTGTGCTGGTAGTGGTACACCCCGGTGGCGCGATGTTCACCCCGGCGATCCTGTATCCGTTCGGTTCGGCACTGGGCTTCTGCTTCTATCAGCTGCTCACGCGCATCCTGGCGGCTTACGACAGCCCGACCACCAGCAACTTCTACGCGGGGCTTTGCAACACCCTGGTGATGAGTGTGCTGGTGCCGTTCTTCTGGGAGGTGCCGCGCTGGGACCATGCATTGCTGATGCTGGCTCTGGGCGGTTTCGGCATGAGCGCGCACCTGCTGCTGACCCAGGCCTTCCGCCATGCCGCGCCAGCGCTGCTGGCACCGTTCAGCTACTGCCAGATCGTGTTTGCCGGGTTGCTGGGGCTGCTGATCTACGGCCAGGTGCCTGACAGTGCGAGCTTGCTGGGCATTGCCATCATCTGCCTGAGTGGCCTTGGGGCCGCCTGGATGCAGCGCAAGAAATAAAGGCGAATTGCTCCAGCCGATGGAGAAGTTGGCTCACCGGTTTCCCGCAGGGACGCGTCGGTACACAGGCCTCGGCGTGCTGGGGTCGAATTCAGTCAGCTGGCTGCCGGCCCGCACGAACCCGGCGCTTTCGGCCAGGCGCTGGCTGGCATGGTTATCGATATCAGTGGTCAGCCACACCGGGGCATCGACCGCGTCCAGCAGGCAGGTCAGCGCCTCACGCATCAGGCCCTGGCCGCTGCTGGCCTGGCTCGCCCAATAACCCACTTCGTACTGGTCATCGCCAGGGCGCAGGCCGATGCAGCCGATCACTTCACCGCTGTCCGGCGCGAGGATGAAATAGCGCTTTTCCTTGGCTGGGTCGAGGAACTCCTCGGCGCTCAGTTGCAGCGTTTCCTGCACCTCCTTCAAGGTCCAGTCGGGCTTGGCCCAGGCCAGGAACGGTTGGTGCAGGCTGTAGCTGTCGAGCAGCGCCTGCTGCAGTTGCTGGGCAAACGCCGGCGCCGGGCGGACCAGCAGGGTGCGCGGCGTGGACAGGGTACGAGGCAGATCGGGGTAGGGCATTGCAGGCCTTCCTGGCGGGTTGATCGGGAAATTTAAGCCTATTTTTGTGTAATCTGTGCGAGCGCCGTTACGGATTTGCCGTGAATGCCCAAATCGATCATTCAAAGGAAACTGAAGGTCCGCCCATGCCCGACTATACGCTGCATTGCTTCGCCGAATCCGGCAACGCCTACAAGGCTGCGCTGATGCTCGAACTCACTGGCCAGGACTGGCAACCGGTGTTCGTCGATTTCTTCAACGGCCAGACCCGCGACCCGCAATGGCGTGACGAGGTCAACGAGCAGGGCGAGGTGCCGGTGCTGGAGCACGCTGGGCAGCGGCTGACCCAGTCGGCGTTGATTCTTGAATACCTCGCCGAGCGCACCGGCCAGTTCGGCCCGCGTGACGACAATGAAAAGCGCGAGATCTGGCGCTGGATGCTGTTCGACAACCACAAGTTCACCAGCTACTACGCGGCGCTGCGTTTCCTGCTGTGCCTGAAGAAGACAGGTGAGACGCAAGTGACCGGCTTCCTGCGGGAGCGGGCCACGGCGGCGTACCGGATTGTCGATGCGCACCTGGCGAAGGCGCCGTTCATGGTCGGCGAGCGGCTGACCATTGCCGACCTGTCGCTGGCGGGGTATGTGTTCATGCCGGAGGACACCGGGATCGTGCTGACCGATTTCAGCCACATCGAGGCGTGGAAGCAGCGGATTCAGGCGGTGCCGGGGTGGAAGCATCCCTACGAGCTGATGCCGCGGACGGCGTAAGCCAGTACCGGCCTGTTCGCGGATAAATCCGCTCCGTGCAGGAGCGGATTTATCCGCGAGGCCGCCACAGGAAAAGTCAGTAGCGAACTTCAACCCCTACATAAGCCCCGATCCCATCCCCCGGCCAGAACGACGCGGTATCCAGCCCGCGCGCGTTGTACACCGGCGTCACCGCCGTCACGTACGCTTTGTTCGCCAGGTTCTTCAGGTCCAGCGACACCTTCCAGTTGCCCTTCGGCGCCTCATACCCCAGGTTCGCCCCCCAGATCGTGTACGACGGCGCATACAAGCTGTTGGCATAGTCCACCGCCGTGCGCGATGCCGATTGCACGTTCACCCCGGTGTACCAGCCGCTGTGGTCCTGGTATTGCAGTTCGCCCTGGTAGATATGCTTGGGCACACCTGGCAGCTGGTTGTCGCCGAAGGTGTCGTCATGCCGGTAGTAGAAGTCGTTGTAGGTGTACGACTGTCGCCAGCGCACCAGGTCGCCCTGGGTGTTGTCCCACAGGCGCGTATTGAGCCCGGCTTCGACACCCTGGTGGATGGTTGGTGAAGCGTTGAACGCGCCGGTGACCGCTGCTGCGGTGGAGGTAGCAGGGATGATCTGCACGTTCAGCAGTTCGTCGTGGATCCACGAACGGTACAGCGCCAGGCTGCCATCGAAGATGCCGTGGGAACCCTTGATGCCGACCTCGAAGGTGTTGGCCTTCTGTTCCACCAACGGGCGGATGTACGGCAGGGTCGGGCCGGAGCCGGAGTATTCCCATGACGCGGGCGGGTCGATGCTGCGGCTGAAGTTGGTGAACACCTGCAGTTCGGGGTTGATCTCGTAGCGCAGGCCGATGCGCGGGGCGACGCTCCAGTTGTCGTAGTCGACATGCTGCGGGAAGGTCGTGGTGTTGGGGTTGACCGCGTAGTCGATGTTGACCTTGCGCCGCACATTGATGAACGACACGCCGCTGGTAAGCCACAGGTTGTCGACCAGGTTGATGTCGTTGCCCAGGGCGATCACCCGGTCGAACGAGTCCTTGTAGTTGACCTGCTTGAGCGACACCTTGTTGCCGTTGGCCGAATCCACCCCACCGCGCAGGTGCTGGGTCGAAGTAAAGGCGATATTGCTGCGGCTCTCGTGGCCGAACAGGTAGTCGACCCGGTCATAGCCCAGCAGCAGGCCGAGGTCGTGCCAGTCCCAGTAGCTGGGATTGCTCGGGCTGCGCGGGCTGTTGGTGTGGCGGTAGTCGTGGTACGACAGGCCGAAGGTCAGCCGCGCATCGTCGTCGAAGGTGTAGGTGGTCTTGCTGCCGGCCCAGATGCTGCCCGGGCGGCGCGCACCGGCGCCGCTGCTTTCTGCGGTGGCGCTGGCCCGGCGCGGGTGGTGCAGGGCATTGTCGAGGGTGGTGGCGCTGGGGTCGTTGTGGGTCTCGTCGCGGTAGCGCAGCAGCAGGCGGGTTTCCAGCTTCGGGTTGAAGCGGTAGCCGGCGTTGGCGACGATGCCCGAGCTTTTCGACAGGCTGTAGTCACGGTAGCCGTCGTTGCGGTAGTTGTCGGCCTGCAGGTAGTAATCCAGGCCACCTTCGACACCGCCGTAGCTGATGCTCTGCTTCTGGTAGTGGTAGCTGCCGGCCTCGGCACGCACGCGCAGGCCGGGGGCGCTGTAGCCGCTGTGGTTGACGAAGTTGACCGCGCCGCCGAGGGTCAGCGCGCCATACTGGAAGGCGTTGGCGCCGCGCAGGATCTCGGTGTAGTTGACGCCGCTGGCATTGAGGAATTCGTACGGGGTGCCGCCAGGGCCAGTCAGTGGCAGGCCGTCGAAGAGGAACTTGATGCCTTCGCGGAAGTAGCCGGGCGAGGTGTTGGCGCCGGAGCCACGGATCGAGATCTTCGCCGCGTCGTTGCCGCCGGTGGACTGTACGAACACACCGGGCTGGTAGGCCAGGGTGTCCTGCAGGGTGGCGGTACGGCCTTTGGCGACTTCTTCGCTATCGACCACGCTGGTGCCACCGGGCACCTCGGCGAGGGCGCTGGCGGCCTGTTGCACTTCAGTCTGCTTGGCGGCCTGCACAGTCACCGTGCCGAGGGTAGGGTCAGCGGCCAGTACCGTGGCCGGGGCCAGCAGGGTGGCCAGAGCAGCGTGGCGGATGGCCAGGCGCAGTGGGTGGGGGTGAATCGCACGCATCGTCGTATTCCTTGAAAGTCATCGTAGGTCCTCGGCGTTCTATGGGAATAGTCAGGCCTGTCGAAAGCGGTAAGAGCAGATTCTGTGCCAGCGGACAAAAGACCGGAAGTTGCGGCTTTGCCAAGTAATTGAGTGTGTGAAGATGAACGAAACAGCAAGTTTTGTTGTGGCCGTGTTGTATTTGAAACAGTGTGGGTTATATACAAATATCCAGATCAGACGGCGAACCTGTGGGAGCGGGTTTACCCGCGAATGCTCTGGCATGGCCACCGCCGCATTCGCGGGTAAACCCGCTCCCACAGGGCCCTGCATTGGCTGACTGTCTGCAGTCCAACAGTAACTGGGCAGTTTGTGTGGTTAGCGCGTCTGGAAGGCTGCTGGCGCCCAGTAAATACGTGGAAACAAGGCTGGCATGACATCTGCAACAGCACTTTATGTAGCCGTCTATATAAAGAGCCTGCTGTGCAGCCAAACGTCCGATTATTCAATGCATGCCTGTTGGCCAGTGCGCTGTTAGTTGCCGCCTGTTCACCCGCCACGCCCCCGCAGGCCCAGTCCACCCTCAAGGGTGAAGCGGTCAGCGAGGTGGACGGCGTGATGCGCTACCCGGCCAGCGACTTCGTCGAGCAGCAGCGCGGCCAGCGCGGCGGCACCTTGCGCGTATCGGCAGCGACCGATGCCGGCAGCTTCGACATCCATGCGCTGTCCCACGGCAACATGCAGTGGATGGGCCGCACCCTGTTCGACTGCCTGGTCTACCAGGCCGAGGATGGCACCCTCACGCCGTGGCTGGCGAAGAGCTGGGAGATCAGCGCCGACGGCCTGACCTACACCTTCCACCTGCGCGACGACGTCACCTTCAGCGACGGCGAGCGCTTCGATGCGGAAGCGGTGCGGGTCAACCTCGAACACATGCGCGACCCGAAGACCCACTCGCCGCTGGCGGCTGCCTACATCGCGCCGTACCTGAACGGCCGGGTGATCGATGCGTTCACCTTCGAAGCCACCTTGCGCGCACCTTATGCGCCGTTTCTCGATGTGCTGTCGCAAGCCTGGCTGGGGATGATCTCGCCACGGCAGATCATCGAGGCGCCCGCGACCATAGCCAGTCGGCCGATCGGCACCGGGCCGTTCGTATTGACCGGCTGGGTGCGTGACCAGCGCGCCAGCTTTGCCCGCCGCCCGGGCTACCACTGGGCGCCAGCTGCGATCCATCACCAGGGCGAGGCCTACCTGGACGGCATTGAATTGAGCTACGTGCCCGAAGCGATGATCCGCTACACCTCGCTGGAAGCTGGCGACAGCGACATGGCCCTGGACGCCCCGGCGCAGAATGCTGCAGCGATCCGCGCCAACCCGCAGCTGACCCTGCGCAACCGCATTCGCAAGGGCAACCCGGCGCGCAGCATTACCTTCAATGTCGAGCGCGTACCGTTCGATGACGTGCGGGTGCGCCAGGCCGTGGCCAAGGCCATCGACCGCGACGGCCTGGCGTGGATCTCCGGCTTCGGCGAGTACCTGGCCAAGGGTGACTTTCTGGCGGTGAACACCCCCGGCTATGACCCGGTGGCACGCGATGCCCTGGCCTTCGACCCCGACGAAGCGGGCCGGCTGCTGGATGCCGCCGGCTGGACCGGGCGTGATGCCGAGGGCTACCGCACCCGCGACGGCCAGCGCCTCGGGGCGACGCTGCTGACCTACGACAACCCGGCATTCCCGGCCAATGTCTCGGTGGCGGCCCAGGCCGACCTGCGCAAAGTGGGCTTCGACCTGCGCATCGAGCTGCTGCCGATCAGCAAGGTCATGGAACTGCGCTACCGCGGCAACTTCGATGCCCTCGGCGGCGGCTACTGGCACACCAATACAGCTGACGGCCTGTACATCCTCTACCACAGCCAGTCGATCCCCAGCGCCCGAATGATCGGCCAGAACGTCGGCCACTTCCGCGACGACAGCCTCGACCAGCTGCTCGGTGACGCCCGGCGCAGCACCAACCCGGCACACCGTCGCATGCTGTATCGCCAAGCCCAGCAGCGCCTGGGCGAGACCGTGCCGGCGGTGCCCTCGGTGGAAAGCCAGATGCTGCTCGCCTACCGCAACGTGGTCGGCGGCGTGCTGTTCGACGGTTCGCACAACGTGCCCTTGTTCACCAGCGTGTGGCTGGCGAAGGAGCAACCATGAAATTGCTGGCAACTTTGCTGCGCCGCCTGCGCGACGGCGTGATCGTGCTGTGGGCGGCGGCGAGCCTGACCTTCCTCGGCATGCAGCACAGTGGTGGCGACACCGCCCTGGCGATTCTCGGCGGCCCGGATGCGATGCCGAGCGAAGCCATGCTGGCCCAGGTGCGTGCCGAGTACGGCCTCGATCAACCGCTGTGGGTGCAGTACGGCCATTACCTGCTGCGGCTGGCCAAGGGCGAGCTGGGCGAATCGTACCGCTTGCGCATTCCGGTCGGCCAGGCGATTGCCGAGCAGGCCGGCGCGACCCTGGCCCTGGCCACCACCGCGGCGCTGCTGGCGGTGCTGCTGGCACTGGCTTCGGCGCTGCTCACCGCCAACCGCGGGCGACGCGTGCGCGCGCTGGTATCGGGCATCGAACTGGTGCTGTCCTCGGCGCCCAATTTCGTGATCGGCACCGTGCTGCTGCTGGCCTTCGCCTTCTACTTCCATGTGCTGCCGCCGTCTGGCTCAAGCGGATGGCGCTCGCTGGTGCTGCCGAGCCTGGCCCTGGCCTTGCCGATTGCGGCGGTGCTGGCCCAGGTGCTGCGCCAGTCGCTGGAGCAGGTGCTGGAACAACCCTTCATCACCCAGGCCCGCGCCCGCGGCATGGGCGATACCGCCGTGCGCCTGCGCCATGCCTTGCGCCACGCCCTGGTGCCGCTGGTGACCCTGGCCGGCTACGTGTTCGCCAGCCTGCTCGGGGGTGCCGTGGTGCTCGAACTGTTGTTCGGCCGCCAGGGCATCGGCCGGCTGATGCTCGACGCCACCGCCACCAAGGACGTGCCGCTGGTGCTCGGCGTGACCTTGCTGGCAGCGGCGCTCTACGTGCTGGTCAACCTGCTGGTGGACCTGGCGACCCAGGCCATCGACCCGCGCACCGCACGCCCCTGAATTCACGAGAAAGGAACTGCCATGAGTCAAACCTCGATTACCGATGCCGATCTGGATGAGCGTTTTGCGCCGATCTATGCGCGCATTGCCGAAGGCGCAGTGGCCCGCGAGCAGCAACGCACCCTGGCCCATGAACCGGTGGCCTGGCTGCGCGAAGCCGGCCTTGGCGCCCTGCGCGTGCCCCGCAGCCACGGCGGCCTTGGCGCGAGCTTGCCGCAGTTGCTGCGCCAGTTGGTGCGCCTGGGCCAGGCCGATTCCAACCTGCCGCAGATCTTCCGCGCCCACTTCGGCTTTGTCGAAGGGCGACTGTCGTCCAACGACGCCGCTTCCCAGGACTACTGGTTCGCCCGAGTGGCGGCCGGCGAGCTGTGGGGCGCGGCCATGGCCGAGCGCACCGACAGCACCGGCAATACCGTGCAGCTCAGCGGGGGCGAGGGCGCTTACCACCTGGACGGTGAGAAGTACTACTGCACCGGCACCCTCTACGCCGATTGGGTCGCGGCGGTGGCCAACCACGGCGACGACTTCGTCAGCCTGGCGGTACCAACCGGTGCGCCAGGCGTGGAGCGGGTCGATGACTGGGACGGCTTCGGCCAGCGCCTGACCGGCAGTGGCACCACGCGGTTCACGCAAGTGAAGGTACAGCCTGAGCATTTGTTGCGCCGCTTCGCCAAAGGGGAGTTGCGCGCCGAGTCGTATCTCACCGCGTTCTACCAGGCGGTGCACCTGGCCACGCTGGCCGGCATCAGCCGTGCGGTGCTGGCCGACGCAGTAGCCTTCGTCAAGGGCCGCACCCGCGCCTTTGGTGTGCCTGGGCAGTCGCAACCGGCCGCCGACCCGCTGGTGCAGGCGGTGATCGGTCGGTTGTCGAGCCTCGCTTTCGCCGCCGAGGCCCAGGTGGTTGCGGTGGGCCAGAGCCTGCAGGCGGTGTTCGAAGCAGGGCAGCGAGGCGAGGTGCCCGAGCAGCTCTACACCGACGCCGAGATCCACGCGTTCCAGGCGCAGCAGATCGTCCTGCCGCAAGTGCTGCAGGCCAGCACCTTGCTGTTCGAGGTCGGCGGCGCCTCGGCTACCAGCAACACCCGGCGCCTCGACCGCCACTGGCGCAACGCACGCACCCTGGCCTCGCACAACCCGGCGATCTACCGCGAGCAGGCGCTGGGCGACTACTACCTCAACGGCATCAGCCCGGCCCAGGCCTGGCGTGCCCGCCAGGCTGCCGCCAGTGAAGGGCAGGGCAGCGGCGACGAAGCCAGCGCAGTCTGATCAGGAGAACCGCATGAGCAGCAAACAGATGAGCCTGGGCATGAACATCCTCGGCTTTGGCTCGCACGCCGGCGCCTGGCGCCAGGGCGAGGCGGCACTCGACGCCTATATCGACGTCAATTACTACCGCGACATCGCGCGGATCTCCGAGCGCGGCTGCCTGGACGCGATCTTCCTCGCCGACGGCCCGGCACTGCCGCCGGACGTGTCCGCACAACCCGGCGGACGCCTGGAGCCGACTGTGCTGCTCACCGCCGTGGCCGCCGCCACCGAGCGCATCGGCGTGATCGCCACCTGCTCCAGCACCTACAACGAACCGTTCAACCTGGCCCGGCGCATCGCCTCGCTGGACCATATCAGCGGTGGCCGCGCGGCCTGGAACGTGGTCACCAATGCCGGTGATGCCGCAGCGCAGAACTTCGGCCTGGCTGGCGCGCCGCTGCATGTCGACCGCTACGGGCGAGCCGAAGAGTTCGTCGAGGTGACCCTGAAGCTGTGGGACAGTTGGGAAGACGACGCGATCATCGGCGACCGCGTCGCCGGCCGTTTCGCCGACCCGCGCAAAGTCCACACCCTGGACTTCCAGGGCAAGCATTTTCAGGTCAAGGGCCCGCTGAACCTGCCGCGCTCGCCCCAGGGCCGGCCGGTGCTGGTACAGGCCGGTTCATCCGAAGGCGGCAAAGCGCTGGGTTCACGTTATGCCGACGCGATCTTCACCACCCAGACCACCCTGGCCGACGGCCAGGCGTTCTACCAGGAGATGAAGGCCCGCGCCAAGGACTGGGGGCGAGACCCCCAGCACCTGAAGATCATGCCCGGCCTGTCGACCGTGATCGGCAGTACCGAGGCCGAGGCCCATGCCCGCTTCGACCAGCTCAACGCCTGGCACGGCGAGCATGGCCTGCTGCAGCAGGTAGCGGGGCGTATCGGCATCGATGCCAGCGAGCTGGACCCGGATGCGCCGTTGCCTTGGGAGCGGATTGGCGCGGTGGCGGATTTCGAACGCGGTTCGCACGGGTTTCTGCAAGCCCAGCTGAACCTGGCGCGCAGCGAGAACCTGACCATTCGCCAACTGTCGCGGCGGATCCTGGTGGGGCATCGGTTGGCTGTCGGTACCCCGGAGCAGGTCGCCGATACCTTGGCCGAGTGGTTCCTGGCGGGTGCCGGGGATGGCTTCAACATCATGCCTGACATGTTCCCGTCGGGCGCGCGGGTGTTCGTCGAGGAAGTGGTGCCGCTGCTGCAGAAGCGCGGGCTGTTCCGCACCGAGTACACCGGCACCACCTTGCGCGACCACCTTGGCTTGCCCAAGGCCGTGAACCAGTTCGCCGCTTAATCCAGATTCCGTATTTTCAGGAGATGTCCAATGCGTTACCGCACACTCGGCCACACCGACCTCCAGGTCAGCCTGCTCAGCCTCGGCACCATGACCTGGGGCCATCAGAACAGTGAACAGGACGCCCACGAGCAACTGGACGCCGCCATCGCCGCCGGGATCAATTTCATCGACACCGCCGAGATGTACCCCACGCCGACCCGCGCTGAAACCTGGACCACTACCGAGCGCTACCTGGGCAACTGGATCAAAGCCCGTGGCAACCGCGACAGGCTCATCCTGGCCAGCAAGATCGCCGGTCCGGCGCGTGATCCCGGCGGCCAGGCGCATATCCGCGATGGCCTGTCGCACCACGACCGCAAGAACATCGTCGCCGCTCTGGAAGGGAGCCTGCGCCGGCTGAACACCGACTACCTGGACCTGTACCAGCTGCATTGGCCCGATCGCACCAGCAACTTCTTCGGCGTCCGCGAGTATCCCTATGCCGATGACCACCCGGACACCATTGCCATCGAAGAAACCCTGGCAGTGCTCGATGAGCAGGTCAAGGCCGGCAAGGTTCGCCATATCGGCGTGTCCAACGAAACGCCGTGGGGTGTTGCGCAGTTTCTGCGGCACAGCGAGCACCAGGGCCTGGCGCGGATCGCCAGCATCCAGAACCCCTACAGCCTGCTCAACCGCTTGTACGAAAACGGCCTGTCGGAGTTCAGCCATCGCGAAGGGATCAGCCTGCTGGCCTATTCTCCGCTGGCGTTCGGGGCGTTGACCGGCAAGTACCTGAACGGCGCCAGGCCTGAGGGTTCGCGGTTGTCGTCGGTGTATCGCACGTTCAATCGCTATGGCAGCGAGGAAGCCAACGGCGCCATCGCCAGCTATGTGCAGATTGCGCAGGCGCATGGGCTGACGCCAGCGCAACTGGCCCTGGCCTTCGTGATTCGCCAGCCGTTCGTGGCCAGTGCGATTACCGGACAGACCAGCTTGCTGCAGTTGCAGGAGAACCTCAGTGCACTGGATGTGCAACTGACCGACGAGGTGCTGGCCGAGATCCAGGCCGTGCACCGCCGCATTCCCAACCCGGCACCGTAGCCCGAGTGGCAAGGGCTGCGCCCTTGTTCGCGGCTGAAGCCGCTCCTACAAGTACCGCATAGGCCCTGGCCCTGTGGTGCCCCTGTAGGAGCGGATTTATCCGCGATGAGGCCGGCAAAGGCGCCAAAGAAGGACAATTATGAACACGATTGCACTGCCACCCACCCTCCTGACCAGCAATTCGCAGCTTCGCCCAGGTATCACACTGGCCTGGCTCATCCTGGCCCTGATCCTGCTGGCCGTAGCCTTCCCCGACTGGCTATCCCCAACCGACCCGCTGACTGCCGACGCCCGCCTGGCCTACCTCCCACCCAACGCCACCTTCTGGCTCGGCACCGATGAAAACGGCCGCGACGTCCTCAGCCGCCTGATCCACGGCACCCGCCCGTCGCTCTACATCGGCCTGGCCGCCACCCTGGTCGGTCTCGGCCTGGGCACTTCGCTCGGCCTGCTCGCAGGCCTGGCTCCCGCCTGGCTGGACAACCTGCTGATGCGCGCCGTCGACGTCCTGCTGGCGTTCCCCGACCTGCTGCTGGCGCTGGTCATCATCACCCTGTTCGGCCAGGGCACCAGCAACCTGATCCTCGCCGTCGGCATCGCTTCAGTGCCGCGCTACGCCCGCCTGGTCCGTGCCCAGACCCTGACCATCCGCCACGCCGGCTTCGTCGAAGCCGCCGTCACGCTTGGCCGCAAACGCTCGGCGGTGGTGCTGGCCCACGTGCTGCCCAATGCCGTGCAACCGGTGTTGATCCTGGCCTGCATCGGCCTGGGTGGCGCCATCACCGCCGCCGCCGCGCTGAGCTTCCTGGGCTTCGGCGCCCCACCGCCTGCGCCCGAGTGGGGCGCGATGATGGCCGTGGCGCGCAATTTCATGGCCAACGCGCCCTGGCTGATGGCCTGGCCAGCGCTGGCGATCACCCTGACCGTCATTTCCATCACCGTCATCGGCCGCGACTGGTTGCGCCGTAGCGAGGGCAGAAACCCATGAGCATCTTCGAACAGCACCCAGCCCCCTTGGTGGACATCCGCGACCTGCGCGTGAGCTTCAACGGCGTGCCGGTGGTGCACGGCGTCGACCTGCAACTGCACGCCGGACAGTGCCTGGCACTGGTGGGCGAATCGGGTTCGGGCAAGAGCGTGACGGCCCGCACGCTGGTTGGCCTGACCGGTGCCGGCGCTCAGGTGCAGGCCCAGCGCCTGGTGTTTGCCCGGCAGGACCTGCGCCGGCTTGGCGGGGCTGACTGGCAGCGCCTGCGCGGTGGGCGCATCGGCTTCGTCATGCAGGATGCGCTGGGTTCGCTCGACCCGCTGCGAAGGGTGGGGGCCGAGATCGAAGAACCGTTGCTGTTGCACACTGACCTGGGCGCCGAGCAGCGTCGCTTGCGCGTACTCGAACTGCTGCGCCAGGTCGGTGTACCTGAACCTGAAGTTCGCGCCCGGCAGTACCCCTGGCAGCTGTCCGGAGGCCTGCGTCAACGGGCATTGATCGCCTCGGCCATCGCCTGCCAGCCGCGCCTGCTGATCGCCGACGAGCCCACCACCGCACTGGACGCCACGGTGCAGGCGCAGATCCTCGACCTGCTTGAACACCTGCGCGCCCGCGACAGCAGCCTGCTGATGGTCAGCCATGACCTGGCCGTGGTGGCGCGTCTGGCCGACTGGGTGGCGGTGATGCGCCATGGCGTGGTGGTCGAGCAGGGCACGGTCGAACAGATCCTGCAGGACCCGCAGGACCCTTACACCCAACGCCTGCTGAGCGCGGCACGGGCGGTGCATTTTCAGCGCCCGTCGGTCCCGGCGCTTTCGCTGGTGGAGGCTGTTGTGAACGAGCAACCGGTGGTGCTGGAGGCGCGTGGCCTGCACAAGGCTTTCGTCGGGCCGGATGGCCAGGCGCGTCAGGTGCTGAACGATGTGTCACTGCAATTGCGTGCCGGTCAGACACTCGGCGTGGTGGGTGAATCCGGCTCTGGCAAGAGCACGCTGGGGCGCATCCTGCTCGGGCTGGAGCGTCCGGAGCAGGGGAGCGTGCAGCTGGCCGGGCAAGACTGGCTGGCGCTGTCTGCCGTCCAGCAACGTCAGGCACGACAGGGCATACAGGTGGTGTTCCAGGACCCGCTGGCCTCGTTCGATCCTCGATATACCGTGTTGCGAGTGCTGGCCGAAGCGCTGGCCCAGGCGGGTGTGCCGCGTGGGTTGCGGCGTACCGAGGCGGCTAGGTTACTGGAGCGGGTGCAGTTGCCGGCGGGGCTGCTCGACCGTCGTCCGCTGGAACTGTCTGGCGGGCAGCGACAGCGCATCGCGATTGCCCGGGCGCTGGCGATGAAGCCCAAGGTGCTGGTGCTGGATGAGCCGGTGTCGGCGCTGGATGTGTCGGTGCAGGCGCGGATTCTGGCGTTGCTGGCGGAACTCAAGGCGGAGTTGGGCCTGGCTTGCCTGTTCATCTCCCATGACCTTGGGGTGGTGGAGCAGGTCAGTAACCAGGTGCTGGTGATGCAAGGGGGCCGGGTAGTGGAGCAAGGGGCGGTGGCGCAGGTGCTCGGGCAGCCGCGCCATCCCTATACCCGAGCCCTGCTCGATGCGGTGCCGCACCTGCCGGCGGCGCGGCCTCGCTGGTTTGAGCGGATTGCAGTGTAAGCCTGTGCCGGTCCTTCGAATGGGACAAACCAGGCGGACAGCGGTGCGGGACTGGCCCGAAACAAACTGTAGGAGCGGATTTATCCGCGATGCGCCGCGCGGGCGGCCAGATAACGCATCACGGCCACCATGTGTTCGCCGATAGTTGCGCAGCGCCTATCAGATCGAGCGCCGCCCGCGCGGCGCATCGCGGGCAAGCCCGCTCCCACATTTGTTTCGGGCCAGTCACTCCTGTGAAGCCAACAGGGACCGCCTTGGTGCATGACTGGAGACTGGTGGGACAGCATCAGCGCCCACCGAAGTGCATCGCCATGCCCCTGTTGGCTTCCACCGAGATGCATCGACATGCCAACAAGGTGGTCCCTGTTGGCGGCACAGGAGTGACTGCACCGACACAA